>CAJARE010000393.1 GCA_903944255.1 uncultured beta proteobacterium | reverse complement strand
TCGGCAGCCAAAGCATCTAGACTCGTGGTCTCAGTATCGACAGCAGTTAGTGCTGCAGATTCAATCTTTTGTAACCATTTCTCTAAACCCACCTCATCCACAACACACTCATATTGACGCTCAATAGCATCTTGTAAATCGCTGGTGTCTTGAGATAGGGCTTTAGTAGGCGCCGATGCAATCATGCGTACTTTTTGATCTGCAGCATCTTCTTCCGCAGGACTGCTACTGGTGATCGGGGAGCCTGCTAGATCAAACTTGCCCTCTGGCTCTACAGCCTTATTTTCTGAGCTTCCCAAGCGTTTTTCAACATCTCGTAGCCATGATTTAAATGCATAACGCTCAAACAAATCTCGTAGCAACTGTGCATCTTCTGACTTGGCATGTAAATCATCCAAGCCTGGTAAATGGGGCGATAAATCACAATCCGTTTTGACTGTGATCAGTTGACGTGCTTGTGGCAACCAATTCAAAGAGGCGCGTAAGTTTTCTCCAACGACTCCTTTGACTTGGTCGGCATTCGCCATCAAGTTATCAAGATCTCCAAATTCAGCCAACCATTTATTAGCAGTTTTGGGGCCTGCTTTAGGAACACCGGGAACGTTATCCACTGTATCGCCAATGATGGACAGATAGTCCACGATTAATTTTGGTGGTACGCCAAATTTTTCAATCACACCATCAATATCCAACTTTTCATTGGTCATCGTGTTGATCAAGGTGACAGATGAATTAACCAATTGCGCTAAATCTTTATCGCCGGTTGAGATGATGGTTTCCCAACCAGCCTCAGTTGCTTGACAAGCCAAAGTGCCAATCACATCATCTGCCTCAACACCGGACACCATTAATACGGGCCAACCCATTGCCTTCACCATGGCATGGATCGGCTCAATTTGCTTTACCAAATCCTCTGGCATGGGAGAGCGATGCGCTTTGTATTCCGAGTACATTTCGTCTCGAAAAGTCTTGCCTTTAGCATCAAAAACACAAGCAATATGGTCGGCCTGAATCTCGGAGCGGGCCCGACGCATCATATTGACCATTCCATAAATGGCGCCAGTAGGGTCTCCAGCCCCATTTCTGAGGTCTGGCATCGCGTGGAAGGCGCGGTAGAGGTAACTTGAGCCGTCTACCAACAAGAGTCTATGTTTAGTCATACCGCAATCGTACAATCTAGTTGTGAATTGCCTACAGGACTGGTTAAGGAACCGCCCATAAGTAGGCTTAAAAAGGTGAAAAATGATGCATGCTCATACTAATTTAATTGGCCAGATTTTCAGCCAGAACCTTGCTCTGATGAGCCTCTTAGTCTTTTTGGGACTATTTGGGACTAATCTTGCTCAAGCTCAGAATAACAGCCAAGCACTCAGTCCAGCCGAGCTCAATCGCATCAATAACCAACCTCTATCACCTAAGGTGAGTCCCTCTGGTACGGCAAATGCCCCGGAAACCCGCCAGCCAACTTACCAATATAAAGCCCGCAACGGCACAGAAATTACCGAATATAAAGATGCGAATGCCCCAACACAGGTAGACGTCAAAACGCCTTACACAAGTTATGAAATGGCTCCACCTGCTTCAGTAATGCCTGGCGTTCCCAGAGAGACTGATCTGATAAGTGTGCCTAGCATTAGCATCCCCTTTTAGTCCTGAAAGTATCTTAGTCATTTATGGCCGTATTTACTCCGATCGAACTGGACGACATCTCCAAATGGATCTCACAAGACTTTAAGATCGGGCAAGCAACTGAGATACGCGGCATTCATGGTGGCATCGAGAATTCCAATTTTTTTCTAGATACTCATCTCGATGGCAAAAAACAAGAATATGTTCTCACTATTTTTGAGCGCCTCTCAGCAGCACAACTACCCTACTATTTGGAGTTGATGAGGCACTTAGCCGATAAAGGCATTCCAGTTCCTAGGCCGGTTGAAAATAAGCAAGGTCAGATTTTATTTTTCCTAAAGGGTAAGCCAGCAGCTATCGTCACCAAGTTACCGGGCTTATCGCGTTTGCTGCCTGATGCCCACCACTGTGCACTGGTAGGCAAGATGTTGGCCAAAATGCATTTAGCAGGAGAAGATTTCCCTCAGACCCAGCCAAATCTTCGTAGTCTGACATGGTGGCAAGAAACCGTTCCCTTAGTTCTGCCCCACTTAAATACAAGCCAGAAAGAATTGCTCGCCAGCGAACTTGAAAGCCAAGAGCAATTTTTTCAGTCCAATCAATATGCCTCTCTTCCTCAAGGTGCCAGCCATTGTGATTTGTTCAGGGATAATGTCCTCTTTGACCCCCAAAGCCCAACAGAAATACATCATGACCAATTAGGGGGCTTCTTTGATTTTTATTTTGCTGGAACCGATAAGTGGCTTTTTGATTTGGCAGTGACCGCCAATGATTGGTGTCTTGCTGAAAATAAGCAGGACTTAGATACCGACCGTTTAGATGCACTACTGAGGTCATATCAATCGATTCGCCCGCTAACTGAAAATGAAAAAGCGAGTTGGCCTATGATGCTCCGTGCTGCAGCTCTTCGCTTCTGGATTTCACGCTTATGGGATTTTTACTTACCGCGTGATGCGCAAATGTTGACACCTCATGATCCCAAGCACTTTGAACACATTCTTTTAAGTCGTCATTCCCTATGAAACTCAATACCGTTGCTCCAAAAGAAGGTTACACCTGGATTCGCCAGGGAATCTGGCTCTTTAAACAAAATCCTTTGGGATTTTTGATGCTGGTGTTTATGTACGTGTTTGCAGCTCAACTGGCGGTCATCGTGCCCGTGATTGGCGTGTTTGCCGTTTTAATTCTGACACCCGCTTTATCGGTTGGATTTTTGACCGCTTGCCGTCAAGCGATTTTAAAAGAACGTATCCGACCAACGGTGTATGTAATCGCATTGCAATCCAGCTCTATCATTCGTAAGCGAATTTTGCAGCTGGGCTTGGTGTATGCCACCCTGATCTTAGTACTGAGCTTTATATTGAGCCTGATAATTGATTTTGAGCTATTAGTCCCATTACTCACAAGTGATAAAGCGATTAGTCCTGAAGCACTTAGACAAATTTACCTAGTACTATTTTTTGGCGGCCTTTTATATATCCCAATTGGCATGTTGATGTGGTTCTCACCGGCATTGGTTGCATGGGCAGACATGTCTGTTGCTCAAGCGCTATTTTCTAGTTGCTTAGCTTGTTGGACTAATCGCGGTGCGTTCTTTTTATACCTGGCGATTTGGGGTGCCATTCTGATTGCTATCCCCCTGACGATTGGCATGATATTTGATGCTATCAATTTAGGCCAAGTTGCCACCTATATCGTTGCCCCCATCTCGATGGCAGGTTTAACTGTCATGTATTGCTCTTTCTTTGCCACCTGGAAAGCCTGCTTTACAGACGATGAAGTGCTGCCTATCTAAATTGGGGTGGACTTAGTCGATTGCTGCTAACTTAGCGATACTTAGCTGCAACCATTTGACGCCGTGACGTTTAAAAGAGACTTGGGCTCTTGCATCGGCATCTTGGCCTTCTAAGCCAGTAACCTTGCCTTCACCAAACTTAGTATGAAATACATTTTGGCCAATGGTGAAAGGGTAATCTCCACGGGATGGAGATGCCATTCGTCTGACCTCAGTTGATGCCGAGCCAATTCGCTTCGCAGGTCTTGGGCGCTCGCTACCGGAATCAAAAAAATCATTGGATTCGTATTCACGCTGACGGGTGTAGCCATCTTGCCAGGTATTACCTGATCTAGATTGACCGCCCCAGCGTGCATCTTTTGCCTTAGGCGTTAACCACTTCAACGATTCTTCAGGCAATTCTTCTAAAAAACGAGAGGGCATGTTGTAGCGAACCTGTCCATGCAACATCCGTGACTGAGTATGCGAAAGATACAGGCGCTCTTTGGCGCGAGTAATAGCTACATACATCAGACGGCGCTCTTCTTCTAAACCATTTTGCTCATTCACACTATTCTCGTGAGGAAATAATCCTTCCTCTAGACCAGTAATAAAGACGGAGACGAACTCCAAGCCTTTTGCTGAATGCACTGTCATCAGCTGCACGGCATCTTGGCCTGCCTGCGCCTGGTTATCGCCAGCCTCTAGAGAAGCGTGGGATAAGAAAGCGGCCAATGGAGAAACATCGATCCCAGGATCGTTCTCGCCAGGCAACATCGCTGCAGCGGCATCTTGACCATAACCCTCTTCGGCAATAAATGCCGTCGCAGCATTAATTAATTCTTGTAAGTTTTCAACACGGTCTTGACCCTCACGCTCTGTCAAATAATGCTGGATCAAGCCGCTATGTTGAATAACGAACTCAACAGTTTCAGGCAGAGTATTGTGACGCGTGGCCTCACGCAT
>CAJARE010000392.1 GCA_903944255.1 uncultured beta proteobacterium | reverse complement strand
CCTGAATTTAGAAATGACAAAGAAATGAATGTGTAGTATTTCCTAGCAAACCGACATACTTCATGGATTATTTCCAGCGGTCTTCAAGCGCTTCAGCAGTAATTGATATGGCTAAGCTTGCAATCGGATAAAGAATCAGCTCGGTAAAATATTGAATCCCTGGCGCATCAGAATTCCCACCACCTCCACATGCGACTAGCGCTCCTGATGTACCAATTGCGCCGATTCCTTTAAGTACAAGGCGGCGGTTAAAGTTAACTGAGTTCATTGATTGATTTTTTAGTAAGTTGATAGAATTTGGGTGCTGATATTAAAAATTTCTTCTTTAATATACCCTTAATCACTTATTTAGAGCGGCTCTAGCTCCGCCTCACGAATTCGGAAAGAAAAAACCTTCAGGATATTAACTCTAAATTGCTGCGCAGGAGATCGTGTTAATCTTGTCTTAATCCGAACTAACATTGGACAAGGCTTGGGGAATCACTCTCTATCATTGCCTTGGCAACAATCGTATCAATATGAACTAACGAGGCAAGTTTTCGCTGTGAGGAACTCTTTATGACCATGCAACATCTAATACATCAATGTGTTGCTTTCCAAGGTAAAGGCGATCATCAGGCTGTGGTTTCTCTTTTGGAGCCTCAACTGGTTGAGTTGGGGCGTAATGATGATAAAACCCTGGCTGCCAATTTTTACCATCTTTATGGTGTTTCTTTATATCGCCTTAACCGTCTTGAAGAGGCTTATGCAAGCTATGAACGAGGTCTAAATTTGCATTCGGAGTTTCCTGCGCTATTAAACAGTATGGGATTTGTATTGCAAGATTTGGGTCGATTAATTGATGCACGTGAAAAATTTGAACAAGCTTTGACTTTAGCCCCCGAAATGGCTATGGCTCGCTTGAATTTGGGGATGATTCAACTTAAGCTGGGTGATTTTGCCAATGGATGGGAAAATTACGAAGCTCGCTGGACTGGCTCAGCAGAAAGTAGTTTGGGAACTTTTGTGCAGCCTGCATGTCCACTTCCTCAATGGAATGGAGAGTCAAGTACTCATGATTTACGGCTATTAGTTATTGCGGAACAGGGTTTTGGAGATACATTTCATTTTTCTCGTTACTTAAACGATGTTTCTTTGCGCTTTAGAAAGATTGGTTTCATTTGTTCGGCACCAACTTTGCGCTTAATGGAGTGGTCTTATGAGCATGGGATTGTGTTATTTACGCACTTCCCACTGGATTATGGAGTTTGGGATTTACAGTGCTCTCTGATGTCTTTGCCACGCGCGTGCCAAACACGACTCGAAAATATTCCTGGTAATACACCGTATTTGAGCATCCCAATTCCAGCAAAAAAACACTGGTTGGAACGATTAAATACTGTTGCTCCAGGAAGAATGCGGGTTGGAGTAGCCTGGGCTGGAAGAAAAGCTCATCAATATGATGATAGAAGAAGTTTAAGTTTTGAACAGTTTTTACCCATACTTAAGACTCCATTTGTGACTTGGATTAGTTTGCAAAAGTGGGCGACTGAAGAAGTGCGACCTCAAATTCCTGTTGAAATTGATTGGGTAGATTGGACTGAGGAGTTAACTGATTTTGCTGATACTGCAGCACTAATTGATGGATTGGATTTGGTTATTTCAATTGACTCATCTATGGTGCACTTGGCTGGAGCATTAAATAAGCCAGTGTGGATGTTAAATCGGTATGACTCCGAGTGGCGATGGTTTAGTGGGCGAATTGATAGTCCTTGGTACCCCAGTCTGAGAATTTTTAATCAGTCAGAATTTGGCATTTGGGATGATGTGATCGCTAATATCAGTCAAGCTTTGCTTGAACTACCCATTCCTCAGATCCCTGCTAAGCCAAGGTCGGTAAGGGTATTACCAATTTCTGTGAGCAACACTATTCAAAACTTTGGAAATCATTTTTCCACTAATGGTTTGACTATAGAGCAAGCAATTCAATTAGCTGGCCAACATCATGTGGGGGGGAGGTTGGTTCAGGCCGAGGAAGTATTGCGGCATATTTTAAAAATAGACCCTAAACATGCCCACGCCCTGCATTTATTAGGAGTAGTTACTTATCAGGCTGGGCAAAGTATTTTGGCCTTAGACCTAATGAGGCAGGCTATTGCAAGTAATCCACAAGTGGCACTTTTCCAAACTAATTTTGCCGAAATGTGTCGTCAACAAGGCAGGCTTGAGGAGGCAATCGAGCATGGAAGCTATGCTATAGGCTTAGATCCCTCCTTGAGTATCGCTCATTGCAATTTAGGTATAGCACTTTATGATGCAAAAAAATATGATGCCGCACAAATTGCCCATGAAAAAGCACTGGAAATTCAGCCTGATTTGGTTCAGGCAATCAATAATTTAGGGAGCATAGAAAGGGCACGAAATAATAGTTTAGCGGCAATTGGATGGTACCAAAAGGCACTTAAAATTAATGGTGAGTATGAGGAATCTTTAATTAATTTGGGGGCTGTATTGGTAGAAGCGAATCGAGCTGAAGAGGCACTTCCTTTACTGCTTAAAGTATTGGATCTTAGACCCAATTCCTCGGTTGGGTTACGCAATTTGGGCTTGGCTTATTTTAAGCTAAAAGATTTTGATAAGGCGGAGTCACTGTTACGTCGCGCATTAATTCTTCAGCCGGAGGATAGTCAATCAAAGATGCTGTTAATTAGTATTCTTCAAGAGCGCGGTGACTTTATTGAGGCCATTTCGGTATTAAAAGCGTATTTAGATTTGAATTATGGCCATGCTCATCTGTGGGCCCAATTGGGATGGCTTCATATGGAGCGGACTCATTCAGAATTGGCTCAGGCTGCCTTCAAAAAAGCATTGGCACTTGAGCGTGAAAATAAAGAGGCAGTGAT
>CAJARE010000391.1 GCA_903944255.1 uncultured beta proteobacterium | reverse complement strand
TCTTAAGGGGTTCTAAGGTAGCTAAATTACCAGCATAGGTTAATTTATCTAAATTCAGCACTTCCTCTGCACTAGGATCAGCTAGCCAATCTAATACAAAGTTGCCTCCAATAAAGCCGGCTCCGCCAGTTACTAGAATCATAATTAATTAGCCATCGGAAAGGGTATTATGCAAATTATGCCTGATCTTAAACTCATTAAAATTGCCACCCTAGGGGTCGCCAAGGACTTCCGAGAATCTCTTATTCCCACCATTATACGGAGTTTGGGATATTCCTTGGTCTGGAGCACGTCGGCAAATTGTGAACTGTTGGTTTATGGTCCATTTTTTGAAGAGAGAAAAACAAAAAACTGGATGCCTAAGCCTTTGCGTCCGCTCTTTAGCGACTCGAATCGCAGTATTGAAGAAAAAAAGGTGTCTCCAAAAAATCAGCCTCTTCGTCTTTTTATTACCGGTGAAAACATCAGACATGATTTTCAGAGCTGCGACTACTCGATTTCTTTCGACTTAGGCATTTCTAACCCGCATCACTTCCGAATGCCTTACTGGATGGAGATGGTTGATTGGAGTCAAGAAGGCGTCATCGGAAATCAGAATCCACGCTTTGGCAGACTGCTGAATTTAGATCGCCTCACACAGCCATTGGGAGAAGATTTTCTCAGCCGCCCCCAAAAAGCAGCAATTTTTGCATCCCACTTAAGAGAGCCTAGGGGTACGCTATTGCAAGCCGTGAAGAGTCTGATTGAGGTTGTTGAGTTTGGTGGGTCATTCAACCCCAAAATAAAAAATCACTCCGAAAGTGGATTGATTAAATATGATGAACTCCAACACTTTGCTTTTAACCTGTGCCCTGAAAATGGCATGCATCCAGGCTACTACACTGAGAAAATTCCAGAGGCATTTATGGCGGGATGCCTACCCATCACCTGGGTTGATGAGAGTGTGCAGGCAGACTTCAATCCCAAGGCATTTATTAATCTTGCCCCTATGGCAATAAATCACTTTGCCCAGCTAGAGGAAATTCTCCACACTAGAAGTATTCTAGCAAGCTACGCGGAGCAACCCCTGATCCTGCAAAGGCCTTCACTAGTATCTTTAAAAAATTATCTTAGAGATGTCGTGCAAGCAACCCTCAGTTAATTACTTTGGAAACCAGGGCTCTTTACTAAATATCCTATCTAAAGCACGGGCAACAGATCTCACGCGCTTTTGAATTCCCTGTACGGGAGCACGCTCTGAGCGATCGGCAATGGTAGATTTTGCACGAGTAATATCAACTGGATAAGGTCTAATCGCCAGGAATTCCAAGCCATGCTTTTGATGGTGCTCCAAAAAATGATCCACGGGCTCGTAAATATCAGCGGAGTGTTTTATGAGCCGTAGTGCAACCTGGGGTTTTAATAAGTAGGCCGTTGCCCCGACTGCATCGCCTTGATTTTTGACTAAGGCAAGCCCTGAGCGCTCAATCATCTTCTTAAAAGGTACTTCATATAGGCCTTGCAATCTAACAAAATTCCACTCCGTCACTTCATCTTGGAGCGCACTTAATATCTTTTCAAAATCTGAAGATAAAACAAAGTCATCCTCTAGTATTAATGTCGGGACATTCTCTTCCGCGCAACGCTTCCAAGCCTCCTTATGGGATAAATAACATCCAATTTCATTGGGTGTTAGGGCATAACCCTGCAACCTCTTTACCTTATTCGATTTATATTCAATCGGTGGAAGTTCGAGAGCGGAACCGTCAATAGCATCTAAGAAAGTCCAGGGCAAAGAAATTTTCTGCATTTCTTGCTCTACCTGTTTTCTTCGATCAAGCGATCTCTTTAGAGAAATAACTAAAATTTGAAGGGGCGGTAAGGATTGATTCATATGATTAAAAATAACTTTGTAGATATCGCCCAAATCGCTTCACGCGACGAAGAGTGAGAGAGGCAAAGGACTTTGTTGTCCCACTAAAATCCATCCCAGAGTCCCAATTGGATTGATAAATCACACCCAAATAGTTGGCTTTTAAATTACCTTCTGTTTCACCCATTCTGCGCAATAGATAATATTGCCAATCGTAGTAATAAATCCTAAATAATTGTTCGATGGGGTGCAAAGGTATTGCACGGTAATTCAATAGGGCCTCTAGATAAAGCAGGGTTTCAGGATGATCATCGTTGGATATATCCCAAAAGGTAAGACCCTTGGGTTGCAAGTACTCCCGATCCAATGACTGCCAAACTTTGGCCGACCATATAAATGGCGGGCACGGGCAGTAATAGTTGGGTCCATCTCGATCGAATAAAGCCTTTACCCGATCACCCTCTTTACGAAGATTGGCCTCAACCTTATCCTGACCACGATTAATCGACAACTGAAAGAATTCTTTATTCTGATAAATAACGGTATAAGGATTACCATCCGAACTGAGGAAATCTGACCTTCTAAATTCTTTAATGAAAATGCAGTCTGAATCAAGGCAAACATAATTCTCGGCAAGACCCAGGCGCCAAAACTCGGATTTAATCGCTTGCTGACTAAGACCACCAGATCGAGTCTTTTCAATGTCGGCTGGAACCTTAGGGTTAGAGGCAATGATCGACTCATCCGATACCCAATTAAAGCCGGTTACCCCCCCAAAAACAGCAACCAACTCTTGATACTGATCCTGAGGAGTGGAGATGTAAAACGGTATTTGATCGGCGTTATATCGACTAATCGATGCTAATAAGCGCTTTAACCGAACAAAATCTCGGCGGTACGACTTGCAGTAGAGAACCAGGTCTTTCAAACGCATCCTTCAATATTTTTTTGAACTTCTAAAAGTATTCTATATGCAGCCTGATCAACGCCAACTGGCGACCACTTAGGATCTATCAATTTTTGATTTTTCCAGTCCAGCCAGATTCTTTCTAAGGCAATCTCTACGGCCTGAACATCGCTTTGAGGGCTCAAATACGCCCCTCTATCCAGCAACATCTGATCCAACTGAGCATTGCGATGAGTTACACCCCAAATAGGTCGATCAGCCCAAAGGTACTCATAAAATTTGGAGGGGATGTATTCAGCACACCACTCGTCGTTGCCATGCAGCAGAATCAAAACGTCAGCTTCTTGCATCTTTTCGGCTACACGCTCACGTCCTGATTTACCAGTTGTAGGATCTTTTTCTAGTCGCCCATGAGCAAGTAGCAGATCCTCAAAGCCAAGACGTCTGATTGCCTCAATGGATAGCGCATCTAATGGAGCGCCATAAGCATGGACACGAATATGCTGACGTGAATGTGGATATTTTTTTAAAAGCGCTTCAACTGCATTTAGAATTATAGAAAGCGAGCGATCTTTAGCCAATGATCCAAAGTGGCATAAATTAAGATGATCTGAATACTGATGCGTCTTGGATTCACTTAGCCCAGCCTGTGGCTCTGCACCAGGAAGAACCACAAAACCATGGGCATTGTTTGGCGTATTCAGATTAGGATTCCGCACCTTTGCATAATGCAAAGCGCCATCCGTAAACCACCAAGCATAATCCGCGTATTTGCAAATTTGCCTCTCTAAATATTGGCGAAATTTCGCATCCCGATTTTTAGGCTTTTCAAATCCCTGATCATTTGGATCTTTGCGAATCACCAAAGGATCGTGAATTTCCACTATCCAAGGTAGCCCTGTTTTTTTCTTGAGCCACAAACCAGCCAAGTGGGCGGACCATGCACCACCAGTAGAATAAATAAGGTCTACTTCTCTCTCGCGAATTAAGCGCATGCCATGTACAAAGGCTGGCATTGCCCATGACCATTGACTTGAGTATCCGAGAAACAGCTTCTCTAAGGCAATCAATGGTGCCAACAAAATAGACACCGTTCTCGTCAATACCTTGTATAGAAGCCCGCGACCATATTTATTCGCTACCCAATGGCGGAAGTCAAAACGAAATGCTGCTGGCCCCCAAGCCAAAAATTGATGATGCGGAAAACGCTGGTCCTTAATTCCTGTAATTGCGCTGAACACAATCGGCTGAATACCAGCATCCAATAGGTAAGGAAGCTTATCAGTGATCGTTAAGCTTGCTGCGCGACCATCCATATTGAAGGCATGGCTCAAAATAAGCCAGCGTTTATTTTCTTCAATTGTGGGAATCTGCACAGAGATCGAATCACTCACTGATTTATAGCCAAAATAAAGGTCAATTACCCGCCACAATAGACATGACAGC
>CAJARE010000390.1 GCA_903944255.1 uncultured beta proteobacterium | reverse complement strand
TGCCGGTTTGATACCCATGATGTTTCCCAACTATCAACGGGTTGATAATCCAGAAGCGCATGCCTGGTTCGAGAAATTCTGGGATACCCCGTTAGACAAGAAGCCGGGCTATACCGTAGTTGAGATCATGCATAAGATCACAGCGCCTGATAGTGATCCCGATAAGATTCGTGGCATGTATATCGAAGGTGAAAATCCAGCGATGAGCGATCCCGATTTAAATCATGCGCGTCATGCATTGGCATCTTTAGAGCATTTGGTTGTACAAGACATTTTTATGACAGAGACAGCTTTACTTGCAGACGTTGTTTTGCCAGCAAGTGCTTGGCCAGAGAAGGTGGGTACAGCAAGCAATACCGACCGTATGGTACAGATGGGTAAAAAAGCCATTGACCCTCCTGGTGAGGCTAAGCCAGACCTGTGGATCATCCAAGAAATTGCTAAGCGCATGGGCCTCAATTGGAATTACCAGGGTCCTGATGATGGCGTAGCAGCAGTCTATGACGAAATGCGTCAAGCGATGCATGGCGCGATTAATGGCATTACCTGGGAGCGCCTCGAAAAAGAATCGAGCGTCACTTATCCATGCCTCTCGGCTGAAGATCCAGGACGCCCCATCGTATTTGATGACACTTTTGCTACGCCTGATGGCAAAGTGAAACTGGTGCCGGCAGATATTATTCCCGCAAATGAAAGACCAGATGCAGAGTATCCATTTGTATTAATTACTGGACGTCAGTTAGAACATTGGCATACCGGTAGTATGACGCGCAGAGCAACGATCTTGGATGCCATTGAACCAATGGCAACGGTCTCGATGCATGGTGAAGATATGACGCAGCTTGGGGTCACTGCTGGTGATGTCATTACGGTGCAATCTCGTCGTGGTGAGGTCAGTATTCATGTACGTAGAGATGATGGCACACCAAGAGGTGTGATCTTTATTCCATTTGCTTACTATGAAGCTGCAGCAAACTTGATTACGAATTCTGCTTTAGATCCATTTGGCAAGATTCCGGAATTTAAGTATTGCGCAGTTAAGCTTGCTAAAGGTGGGCAGGCGGCTAAGGTGATGGGATATGGCACCAATGATCCCAAACTCAATCTGGCTGCGATTGTCTAAGTAAATATCTACCAAGTCATAAAAGGGCTCCCACAAAGAGCCTTTTTTATATTTAAACCCTATTTTCTTTCTTACTACTTTTGTAGTAAAATAAAGAAAAGGGGGTCCTGATGGGTATGCCAGTGAGAATTGATGATGATCTTTATGAGTTAGCCAAGCTAGAGGCTAAGGTGGAGCATCGAACTATCGCTGGGCAAATCGAGTTTTGGGCAAAAGTAGGTAGAGCGGCAATAGATAACCCAGACTTACCTGTTGCGTTCATTATGGAGTCGCTTGCTTCATTGGCTGAGCCTAGGGAGCAATCCACTCCATTTATCCCTCGCTCTAGGAAGTTTTGATGGCGTATGACGTTTCTCAAACACGCCGATTCTTAAGACAATACAAAAAACTAAATGACAAAACTGCCAAGGATGTTGATGACGCTGTAGTCCAGGTAGCTAAAAATCCCACGATCGGGGAAAAAAAGAAGGGCGATTTGTCTGAGTTATGGGTTTATAAGTTTAAAAGCAATATTCAGCTTTATTTGCTTGGGTATTCAATAGATGATGGGTTAAGACTAATTTATTTGGAGTCTATAGGGTCCCACGAAAACTTCTATCGAAACATTAAGCGATAAATGAGCGAATATCTCTAGCGACCTTTAGAATGATCCTTCTATGGCCAGTTCAAAACCTTCCTCTACGCAAGCCCAAGCAGACTTACCAGTACTTATTATTGGGGCGGGCCTTGCTGGCTTGACCGTTGCTTTGCATATGGCTGAGTCTCAGCCAGTGATTCTCATGGCTAAGCGGGGTTTAGGCGAAGCCGCTACTGCGTGGGCGCAAGGTGGGATTGTTGGGGTAGTGGATAAAGAGCATGACAGCATTGATTCTCATGTAGCTGACACCATCGATGCAGGTGCAGGACTCGTAGTGGAATCAACTGCACGCTATATCGCTGAAGAAAGTGCTGACGCTATTAAGTGGTTAGTTGAGCAAGGCGTGCCTTTTACTGCCGATGAGTCTGGTCCAATGGGTTTGCATTTAACAAGAGAGGGCGGCCACAGTCATCGTCGGATTGCCCATGCTGCTGATGCAACTGGCAAGGCAATTCATGAAGTGCTATTAGATAAAGCCAGGGCACATAAAAATATTCAGATTCTGGAGCACTGGATTGCACTCGATCTCATTACGAATCGTCATCTAGATACCAAAACGCAACGTAGCAAACCCAATCGTTGTTACGGGGTCTATGCTCTCGATATTAAAAATAATCGTGTTGAAACGATTCAAGCTAAATCGGTAGTGCTAGCAACTGGTGGGGTGGGAAAGGTTTATCGCTACACCAGTAACCCAGATACTGCCACTGGGGATGGCATTGCCATGGCATGGCGTGCGGGTTGCCGTGTGGGCAATATGGAGTTTATTCAGTTCCATCCAACCTGCTTGTATCACCCTAGTGATCGCACTTTCTTGATTACTGAAGCCATGCGTGGAGAGGGGGGTATCTTAAAACTTCCTGATGGCACATGCTTTATGCCAGATCATGATGATCGCAAAGAGTTAGCTCCTCGCGATATCGTTGCTCGAGCCATTGACTTTGAAATG
>CAJARE010000389.1 GCA_903944255.1 uncultured beta proteobacterium | reverse complement strand
GAGCTGAATCAAAATAGGCAAATACCGATTTATCTTTGCCGGTATTAATGCCAGTGTCTGGCTTTTTACCCATTAAATCTGGTGCGTAAGCAAGGCCTGTCTCAACTAAGGCCATCGTCACTGTTAAGGAAATAATCACAATCACCGCGTCACGCAAAAGGCTAGTGGCACTAGCGAGACAAGCCAAGCTAAAACTGATTGCCCACAGAAAGGTAGCAACGCTACGCTGCTGATAAGCACTATAAAATAAATAAGCTGCCACGGCTGCAAAAATGATGGGTAGGATCAGTTTCTTCAGCATACGGTATGGTGAGCTTTAATGACTAATCAAGTTCGTAAGCGTTTTTATAGTCAAGTTTTAATGCTGGGTCTTGATCTTCTTTACGCATAATTGAATTACCAACGACAAGAAATTCAATTTCAGTGCCCATCAAACAACGAAAAGCATCTTCAGGAGTGCAAACAATCGGCTCACCCCGCACATTAAATGAAGTATTTACTACTACCGGACAACCCGTGATGGCTTTAAAACGACTCACTAAAGCGTGATATTTAGGATTTGTCTCTTGATGAATCGTTTGCACTCGCGCTGAGTAGTCGACGTGGGTTACTGCGGGGATTTCCGAGCGCGGAACATTTAATTTTTCAATACCAAAGAGTTTTTGCTCTTCAGCAGTCATCGATAACCGTTTTGACTTTTGCACATCAGCCACTAAAAGCATATAAGGGCTGTCGACATTAATATCAAACCATTCGTTTACATCTTCCCGTAATACGCTAGGTGCAAAAGGCCGAAATGATTCACGGTATTTGACTTTTAGGTTCAGTAATTTTTGTGCCGATGGTGAACGTGCATCAGCCAAGATAGAGCGGCCGCCTAAAGAACGTGGGCCAAACTCCATTCGCCCCTGATGCCAGCCGATGGCTTTTCCTTCGGCTAAAGCCTGGGCAGTTAATTCAGTCACTTCAGCATCGGTGTGATTGGTAAAAATAGCGCCTGCAGCTACTAAGCGTTTTTCAATATCAGCTTGCTCAAATTGGGGCCCCAGAAAAGAACCTTTCATGCCATCTTGCAGGGCAGGATTCAGTTTACGGGGCTGTTGCAACATAATGTAATAAGCACCCAAAGCCGCCCCCACTGCACCACCGGCGTCTCCTGCAGCCGGCTGAATCCAAATATTCTCAAAGATATTTTCACGTAGTAGCTTACCATTAGCAACACAGTTAAGCGCCACACCACCAGCTAAACACAAGTTCTTTAAACCAGTAGCCTGCTGAATACCTTTAGCTAACTTAATGACCACTTCTTCGGTAACCGCTTGAATCGACGCGGCCAAATCCATTTCGCGCTGAGTTAATAGGGCTTCTTCTTTGCGTCGTGGGCCACCAAACAGATCGTCAAACTTTTGGTTGGTCATGGTAAGGCCAGTGCAGTAATTAAAGTAGCTCATATCTAAAGCAAACGAGCCATCTTCTTTAATATCAATTAGGTGATCTTTCATCAGCTGCGCAAACTTCGGTTCGCCATAGGGAGCTAAGCCCATCACCTTATATTCGCCTGAGTTCACCTTAAAGCCGGTGTAATACGTAATTGCCGAATATAGCAACCCTAAGGAATGCGGAAAATGAATTTCCTTTTGCACTTCCAATGAATTGCCCTTACCAATCGCTAGTGAAGTTGTTGTCCACTCACCTACTCCATCCATCGTCAAAATCGCCGCTTCTTCAAAAGGGGATGGAAAGAAGGCGCTCGCAGCATGGCTTAAATGGTGTTCAGAAAATAAAAGGCGCTCAGTCCAATTGGTATTTTTGCCCCACAAACTTTTTAGAGCATCAGAAATGACCGACTTCTGAAATAACTTATCTTTTAACCATACAGGTAAAGCAGTTGCAAATGACTGAAAACCAACGGGTGCATAGGCTAAATAGGTTTCAAGCAAGCGTTCAAATTTCAGAAATGGCTTGTCATAAAAAACAATGTAGTCAATCTCTTCGGGCTTGCAGCCTACTTCGCTTAAGCAGTAACTAATTGCCTGATTAGGAAAATCCTGATCGTGCTTTTTACGTGTAAAGCGCTCTTCCTGTGCAGCAGCTACAACCTCGCCATCAATAACTAAGCAAGCTGCAGAGTCATGATAGTAGGCAGAAATTCCGAGTATTTTCATCAAGTAGTTAAGTTAAGCATCGCACTAGAGGACTGAAAAAGGCAGCGTAATTTAAAACAAGGTATAGATAAAGGGCGCAACCACTGCACTCTTGGCTGCCAAAATTAACAGGCCACCCAATACGACCATCACGATGATGATGGGTAAAAGCCAGAGCTTTTTGCGTACTTTTAAAAATTTCCATAATTCTTGTAGAAATGACATGGGCTAAATTCCTCTAGTTTCTTGATTAATAAATAGAATGAATCATCGGCACTTGTAAGGCCAGTTAAAATTGATCTTTAAATGATTCGGGCTTTGGGCCAGGTGGATCGCGCTTAATCCAATAGGAGTCGATTGTTTGTTTTTTAATTCTTAAGGCATCGCGACCGATTAAACGCGTAAATAGGGCTACTGGGGTAATCAACACGAAAAAAAGAAGACCTAAAACCAATGGGCTCACTACTCGTCCTAACAATAAACCCAGTTGATACCACGCCCTATTTAGGGGCGCCAAAATAGCAGGGGCAATTAGCGTGGCCAACAAAAATATAATCGCTAAGCCGCCAAAGACTCGCAGATAAATGGGGGCAGAATCGGTTAACCAGTTATAAACTGCAAGAAGAAAAAAAATACCAGTAAAGACCAAACCAAAAGTGCGGTTTTGCGGTAAAACAGAACCATGTAAGGAATTAGGTTTGGGGTTCATTAACTTTTATGAAATGTATGGTGTTTTAAGATTGTGATAAAAGTGTGCAATTTACCAAAATTCTAATTATAAAGTCTTTGCGTAAAAGGGTTGATAACCTTGCACTAAGCGTTTTAACTGTGCAATTAATGCAGCAAAATCATCACGTCCGAGATTTTCTTGCAAGATATTTAATTCTGCCGTCAATTCAGGCCAAGGTAAGAAATCTTCTCTAGCCATCATGATGCGGGGATGTGAGGTTGCCACTGGGTTTTCGCCAATTAAGAGTTCTTCGTAAAGCTTTTCACCTGGCCGCAAACTGGTAATCACAATTTCGATATCGCCTAAGGGCTCGCCTAATTCGCCTCCCTTCCCATCCTGCCGATTAGTTTCGGATAGTTGGTTGCCTACGGGTTCACGCACAGTTAAGCCCGAGAGCTCAATCATGCGCTTAGCTAAGTCATAGATCTTCACAGGCTCACCCATATCCAGCACAAAAACTTCACCGCCCTTAGCCATGGCACCGGCTTGGATGACCAATTGCGCCGCCTCGGGAATTGTCATGAAATACCGTGTCACATCTGCATGCGTTAAGGTTACTGGCCCACCCGCCCGAATTTGCTCTCTGAATAAAGGCACAACTGAACCGCTCGAACCCAACACATTACCAAAGCGCACCATGCAAAAACACGTTTTACTATTAGCAGCTAAAGCCTGCAATACCATTTCTGCAAACCGCTTAGTAGCACCCATCACATTAGTTGGCCTGACGGCTTTATCGGTACTAATTAAAACAAAATTAGCAGTGCCATATTTCTGTGCAGCCAGAGCTAAATTGAGGGTGCCAAGCACATTATTCTGCAGTCCTTCAGCAGGGTTATGCTCAACCAAAGGCACGTGCTTATAAGCTGCTGCGTGATAGACCGTATCAATCGGCCACTGCTTAAATATACTATCTAACCGAGCTTCATCGCGCACATTGCCAAGTAGCGGGATGAGTTCAACCCCCTCTTTTTGCTGAGCTTGCAATGCCTCGCGCAATTCGGATTCAATCGCGTACAAGTTATATTCACTGTGATCTAGAAGCAGGAGTTTTTTAGGTCTAGTCTGTAATATTTGACGACATAGTTCTGCGCCAATACTGCCACCAGCACCGCTGACTAAAACTATTTTATGAAGACTATTTTTTTCAATTAATGCCTGGTCAGGAATCACCGGCTCGCGCCCTAATAAATCATCAGGATCTAGTTCTTTAATATCAAGAACAGTTATGCGTCCCTGGGCTAAATCAACTAAGTCGGGAAGCGAACGCACATGTACTTGATGTTGGCGCAGGTCTGCCAAAATTTGATTCCGCTTTGCGCGCCCTATTGATGGCATCGCCAACAAAATGTC
>CAJARE010000388.1 GCA_903944255.1 uncultured beta proteobacterium | reverse complement strand
ATTTTCAAAGGCATTTTTTGGGATTTGGTTCGATTCTAAAACTAGCGCACCCAAACTGCGTACTGAACTTCTTGGGCAACATTGTCCGCCCCCACTCATCAGCGAAGGTTGTTAAGTTATGAAAACAAATGTATATAAATTAGCAACATTGATTTTTATCAGCTTCTTGTTGAGTGCTTGCTCAGGGCCAAAAATTTCTAATTACGCTAAAGAGAAGCCCACCCTAGAATTAAGTGAGTATTTTTCAGGAACGATTGATGCCTATGGAATATTTACAGATCGTAGTGGCGAAGTTGTCAAAAGATTTACTGTCTTGATTGAGTCTAAATGGTCAATAGTAGATGGCAAAAAAGTGGGTGTACTCGATGAAAGCTTTGAGTACTCCGATGGCAGCAAACAAAAAAGAATTTGGAAGTTGACTGAAGTCTCTCCTGGTAAATATATTGGTAAAGCAGATGATGTAATTGGGGATGCCCAAGGCGAGTCAGCTGGAAATGCCTTGAATTGGGCCTATACCTTGGCATTGCCAGTTGACGGCACTATTTATCATGTACAGTTTGACGACTGGATGTATCTTGTAACTCCTAAGGTCATGATTAATAAGGCCAAGATGAGTAAGTTTGGAATTTATCTAGGCGAAGTGACACTCAGCTTTTATAAGCGCTAAACAGATATCTAAAATGTATGTCAGACTTTGCCGTACAGGAGCAGTTTTTAACAAACTGCAATCAGTGTTTAATAAAAAATCATAAGGTGACATGTGACAACAGCTCGAGTCGTTAGTCTTTCAGAACTAGGTAGTGCCGATGTAATTAAATTGATCGATAAAGAATTACCTCCGCCAGCAAAGGGCGAGGTACAAATCCGCCAAACTGCTATTGGATTTAATTTTATTGATGTCTATCAGCGCTCTGGTGTTTATCCCTTAGATCTACCAACTGGTCTTGGTCATGAGGCTGTTGGAGTGGTAGAGGCCCTGGGTGATGGGGTTAGCAATTTTAAAGTTGGTGATCGTGTCATGTATATCAATGCTGGTATTGGTGCGTATGCAAGCGCACGTAATGTGCCCGCTGATAAATTAGTCCCAGTTCCTGATCAGATCTCAGATGAAGTGGCAGCAGCGGTTTTTTTCAAAGCCATGACAGCGCAATATCTTGTGCAAAAAACGTATCAGGTTAAGGCGGGTGATGTTGTTCTAGTGCATGCTGCAGCAGGTGGTGTTGGTCAAATTTTGGCTGGCTGGGCAAAAGCCTTGGGCGCGTTTGTGGTGGGTACTGTTGGATCTCCTGCGAAATTTGCTGCGGCTAAAGAGGCTGGATGTGATGCTGTGATCGATTACTCAAAGCCGAACTGGGTTGAAGAATTTATTAAAGCAACAGGCGGCAAAAAGGCGAATGTGGTTTATGACTCTGTTGCTAAAGATACCTTCTTGGGATCTTTAGATTGCACAGCTCCGTTTGGAACCGTTGCTTTATTTGGTGGTGCATCAGGACCTGCGCCTGAGATTCAGCCAGAAATCCTCAATAAGAAAGGTTGCTTATTCTTGACAAGACCTTCAGTATTTCCTCATAACGCAACCCCAGCCCTGTTGCAGGAGAATGCCCGCGCGGTATTTGATGCAATAGCAAAGGGGTATGTAAAGGTTCAAATTGGCGCTAAATTTTCTTTAGAGCAGGCGGCAGATGTGCATCGTGCCGCTGAAGGAAGAAAGGTATCTGGCGCAATCATTATGATTCCCTAAATGAATATGCTTTGATCTAAGCCCCGTATACGGGGCTTTTTTATTGGACTTAGTAGATGTAATATAGCTTTATGAAAATACTTATTCACCTTCTCCTATCCTCCTCTTGTTTGTTAGCTGGTTCATTTGTTTGGGCTCAAATTCCACAGACGCAATCCTCACAAGGTATTTCGTATATCACTGGTGGAGTAGGTACAGAAGAATCAAGCGCCATTCTGGCAGAAGCAAAACAGTGGCCGCTTCTGCTAGAGCTTTCTCAACTTGAGAACGGCAGGGGTGTTTGGATTTTCGGTAGTCAAATCAAAATACTGAATACTAAAAATACAGTTATTTTTGATGCTAAGGCTGATGGTCCTTATATGCTTGTTAATCTCATTGCAGGCGACTATGTGATTGAGGCAAGTTATCAAGGGGTAGAGCAAAAAAGAGCGATTTCATTAAAAGCAGGTCCGAGTCAAAAGATCTCCCTCTTCTGGAAATAATCTGTTCATTTGATGTGCTGCCATTTCAGCGTAATTCAATTGACTTGATTTTGAAACACTCTAGCCATCATTGAGGTTTAAGCCCATCAGAGGCTAGCAAAGGGAATTGCAGTCAGTAGTTTGTACCGCAATCCCTTGTATCCAAACGTGCCCACTATTGCAGAAAGAGCTTATTCAGGATTTGAGGCGCTTTCATGGGTAGGTATTGGCGCTCTTAAAGGAGTGCCTAAAAAGTCGGAGATTGACCAGCGGGTCTCTTTGATTAAAAAATCAGGAATCAAGCCTGAATAGTTGGTGTTGGACGTAGTTCAAGGAGTGAGATCGAGAAAAAACTACTTCGGGCAGTTTTTTCTTGCTAGCCTGTCAAGGTTTATAATTCTCTAAGCGATTGAATTAAAAGAGAATATTCTCAAAAAACCATTCTGCTTGGTTTGACAGCCACTGTAGGGTCTTGGACAATGCCAGGAGTGGTTTGATTCAAGCCTACGACCTTTCATGACAGCCACTATTTCTGCAACCTCCAGTAAGTCTGATCTTGTACTTCAAGCGCGAGCGCTGACCTGTGTGCGTGGTGAACGACAGTTGTTTGCTGACCTGGATTTGCAATTGAATTCAGGTGAGTGTTTGCATGTGCGCGGTGCAAATGGAGTTGGTAAAACCAGCTTATTGCGACTCCTAACAGGTTTATCTAAACCTGAGTCAGGAGAAATTCTTTGGAACCATCATTCCATTCAAGAAGATCCCAAGCAATATCACCGTGAACTTTTATTTTTGGGCCACCGCGATGCATTAAAAGAAGATCTGACTGCTTTAGAAAATTTAGAAATGTACGCATCCCTGGACGATATTTCTATTACACACGAGCAGGCCCTGTCTTCTTTATGGCGCTTTGGCTTACGTGGGCGTGAAGATCTGCCAGTTCAATATTTGTCTGCTGGTCAAAAGCGTCGCGTGCTGATGGCGCGCATGGCAATACATCAAGCCAAATTATGGATTTTGGATGAGCCCTTTAATGCCCTTGATGTTGATGCTGTACAAGCATTGCAAAATTTGATTACAGGGCACCTTGAAATGGGTGGCTTAGTTGTTTTGACTAGTCATCAAGACATTCAGGTTCCTTATGTAAGGGTGTTAGAGCTGTGAACGCTTTTTTCGCCATCATTCATCGAGATTTACTCTTAGTCATGCGTCGCAAGAGTGAGGTCCTCACTGCGCTCTTTTTCTTCGTGGTAGTCACCAGTCTTTTCCCTTTAGGAATCGGGGCTGATGGGGCTTTGTTGCGCAAGATTGCACCTGGCGTTCTATGGGTGGCAGCTTTGCTTTCGACTTTATTAGGTTTGCAGCGCATGTTCGCAGCAGACTATTTAGACGGTGCTTTGGAGCAGCTCATTTTGACCCCACAGTCTTTAGTGCTTTTAGTATCGGGAAAGATTGCAGCGCACTGGTTAGTCAGTGGTTTGCCCTTAGTGTTATTAGCCCCTATTATTGGTATTCAGTTTGATTTGGATGCTAGTTCCTTGTATGTATTAATGGCTAGCTTACTACTGGGGACCCCAGTGTTATCCTTGCTGGGCTCTATTGGCGCCGCCTTGACATTGGGAGTTCGGGGTGGAAGTGTGCTGATGAGCTTATTAATTCTGCCGCTCTATGTACCTGTGCTTATTTTTGGGGCTGGGGCGGTTTATGCCAATAGTGTAGGCCTAGACATCACAGGTCATTTTTCACTGCTGGGCGCCTTATTGATTTTGGCTTTAGCATTTGTACCTTGGGTAAGCGCTGCTGCCCTAAAGATTGCGATTGAATGAGTAAGGTGAATAATTTCTCTACTGCTGATAGTCGCTGGATAAATTGGTTTAAGTTATCCAGCCCAAGCACCTTTTATCCGGTGGCGGGCAAACTCATTCCTATTTTTTGGGTGCTTACAGCTATCTTTGGAATTGCTGGCTTGTGGGTGAGTTTTTTTGTAGCACCAGTTGATGCAGTTCAAGGTCAAGGCTATCGCATTATCTTTGT
>CAJARE010000387.1 GCA_903944255.1 uncultured beta proteobacterium | reverse complement strand
CCGGGAAAAAGAACTCTTGTACTCAGTATGAGCAAAACAATATGTGGGAAGGTGAACGCGAAGACGCTTGCCATCATCTACCCACTTTACATCTTCATATGCTAACCATCGTGCTGCAATGGAAGTAGAAGAAACTAACCAAGTATTCTGTATGCTTGAGAGTGCTACATCCGTCTGAGTAAAAAACTCAAATAAACTTGACTGTAGTTGCTCTATAGACTCAACTTCAAAAGCAATACGGCACTTCATATGCTCGCGTCCAAATTGCAAAGTAAAGGCAATATCAAGCAAGGGAATATCTTTAAAATCTCCTAAGGAAATGGCGTTATATAGTGCTTGCGCCTGTTCACGAAGACTTGCTTCATTTTTTGCAGATAAAGGAATAATTACTGGGTCAATAGATTGAGCAAAAGATCGTTTGTATGGGAGATACTCCTCTAAAATAAGATGAGCGTTGACACCTCCGAAACCAAAGCTACTAACGCCAGCACGTCTTGGCACAATATTATTTTCTTGATCTTTTAATAAAGACCAGGGCTGATTCTTTCGGACTATATAAAATGGACTATTTTCTAATGAAATGTACGGATTTTGGGTCTCACAATGCAAGCTAGCAACTAATGTTTGATGCTGCATTTGCTTGAGCACTTTAATGACGCCAGCTACCCCCGCAGCTAATTCAAGATGACCAATATTACTTTTTACTGAGCCAAGACCACATACACCATGTAAGTTATCTGCACCCATAGAGTGGAAGGCCTGTTTGAGTGCGTTAACTTCAACAGGGTCACCAATAGCCGTACCAGTTCCATGTGCCTCAATATAGGTCACAGTACTGGGATCTATTCCAGACTGACGATATCCAGACCTAATAAGATCTGCTTGTGCTTTGGTATTTGGAGCTGTAAGAGAGTTAGCGCGGCCACCATGGTTAATTGCACTACCACGCACTACCCCATAAATTGCATCTCGATCTCGCTCTGCCTGTGATAGGCGCTTTATTACCAAAAGGCCGGCACCCTCTCCACGTACATAACCGTTAGCTAAATCTGAAAATGGTTGACATCTGCCATCTGGAGATAACATGCCTGCTTTTGAAAAATTAACATGGCCCTCAGGAGTAACAATACTATTAATACCACCGACGATTGCTAGCTCACATTCTCCATCTCGTATTGCTTGAATACCTCTGTGTATTGCAACCAATGAACTAGAGCATGCAGTTTCTACAGGCTCACTTGGCCCATGCCAGTCAAAGTAATAACTTACCCGGTTAGGGCCCATAGAGACCACAGATCCAGTGGCAATATAACCGCTTTGATCAAAAGTAGTCTCTGCTGAATAGCCACTGGATGCGGTCCCCACGAATAATCCTATGGGGCGGCCAGATAAGCTAAGGGGGTTATACCCAGCATCTTCAATTGCTTTCCAGGTGTGTTGCAGCAACTGACGCTGCTGTGGATCCATAGAGGCAGCTTCGCGAGGAGATATTCCAAAAAATAGGGCATCAAACTCGAAAATTCCATCCGCAAAACCACCCCAACGAATATTCGTTTTACCAGTTTCTAATTTAGGATTTCCATAAATTGCTCTCCAATCCCACCGATCAGAAGGAATTTCACTAATGCAGTCTCGACCTTCATATAGATTTTTCCAGAATTCATTACTATCTTTTGCCATTGGAAAGCAGCAACTAATACCAATGATTGCAATTGGCTCACCGCGTAAATCATTATTATTTTTTAAAATCAGAGGAATCTCAGAAATATTTTGAGACTCAATACCAACCTTAGCAGAAGCAATCCAATTTATATCTAAGTTAGCATTGTTTAAAATATGCAATGCATCTGAATTCTCTATCTCAAGCGATGAACTGATAACTATCTCATCTGAGATATGTCTTGCTAAGCTTTCTAATGTTGAAAATTCAAAAAAGTCGGCTGGAGTAAGATTCAAACTAAGCTGTTCATTTGCACGTGATGCAAAGACCGTCATCATAATAGAATCGAAACCATACTCACCTAAATCAACATCTGGATCAAGGGACTCCGGATTAACTTCCAACACCTCAGCAGCAATTTTTGAAAGTGCACTTAATGCGCTTAAGTTAGACTTTACTGTTTTAATAGTCTCTGAATTTTCACTATCTTGTATTTTTATCTTGCTGCGTGTTTCTTTAAAATCTAGAGATCTAACCATAAAACCTTCGATTCTGATACAGACTTGCCCTTTGTCGTTACAAAGATCAATCGAATATGACGCATTCTCAGAAGAGGATTCGCCTTCTTTCCAAAGAACTGCCCAGGCGGTTTTTCCAATAGATTTCAATACAACTAATCTTTTTACCGAAAATGGTAATGCTCGCTCGACTAATAAATCAGGCATTAGGCCAATTAATGATTGAAATGCACCATCAAGCAATGCAGGATGCATAGCGTATTCATTAGTAAAAATTTCATCAGGTACAACTAAATATGCTATAGCATTTGTAGGGGAAGTTCTTAACTCATGAATAATGCGTAAACGAGGACCATAACTGATACCTAAAGAGGAAAATGTCTTATAACATTCTTCAACATTTACCGAACGGCCAGCAGATAATTTAAGAGAATGAATATCATATTCTGGAATAGAATCAGAAGTATGGTTAAGTAATCTGCCAATGCCTATGCTACAGAGTTGACTCTCATTCTCACCTTCATTGCTAATTTTGTAATTTATTCCGCTTGTACTTGGCGATGAACTAAATTCGATAGCTACCTGTAATCCATTGCTTGAACCAACCATTGGCTGGAGCCATGTATGTCCAGTTAATTCTATAGCTTTTCCACGACCATATATATTTTGAAGTGCTGTGTACACCATCGAAAGAAATACAGCTCCACATACAACTGGCCTTCCCCCAACAATATGATCTTGTAAAAAGAATTCATCGCCATTAAATGTACTTATATATCGATGATGATCATGCTTAGATGCGTTTTTTTGCAAGAGAATAGAAGAATCTTCTTCAGGAATTTTCTCATCATCTATCCAGCAACGTATATTTTCAAATGGGTAGCCAGGTAAGACAACGCGTCGTAAAGCATTTTGACCTTCCTGTTGATAAAATATTTTTCGCCAATCTATTGAAAAGCCCTGCGTCCATAATCTAAGCAATAACTCATGCTTACCTCTATGAGGAAGGCTTGCTATTGCATCATTTACCTGTTGATCCTCTTCAAGCATGTCAAGTGTCACATGATTAGGCTTAACACGACCAATATATAGACCTGCCTCAGACCTCCCCTCAATATATTTATCTAGGAATCTACGCACCTGATCTATCGACTCAGCCATAAAACCCAGGCGATATTCCATAGGATCGCGCGCAACCTGTAAAGAATACGCAAGTGAAGAAAGCTCTGTTTGATCAGTCAACATATTAGATATCTGTTGAGCGCAAGAATGTAACTGCTTAGCAGTTTTAGCAGATAAAACTATTATTACAGGCTGTATATTGGGAACACTTTTTTGCACACTTCCTTTGTAACCTTCAAGCACTACATGCGCATTGCTTCCACCAAAACCAAAGCTACTGACTCCTGCCCGCAATGGTAATTTTTCTCCATTCAAATCTAGAGGGCACCATATTTTATTTTCAACTACAACTTCAAAACGACTATCAGATAACTTTAGGTACGGATTAAGCTTTTCGCAATGCAAAGTCTTAACAATCGTTCTATGTTGCATCTGCAAGACAGTTTTTATTAATCCTGCTATTCCAGCAGCAATTTCGAGATGACCTATGTTTGACTTTACTGATCCTATGTTGCATACAATTTCGGGTTGATCTACATATTGATTTTTTGTCTCTCGGTTTAAATCCGAGAATGCAGATATCAATGCTTCCACCTCAATCGGGTCCCCTAATGGGGTACCAGTTCCGTGCATTTCAATATAACTAACCGTACGTGGATCAAACCCAGCTTGTAGGTATACCCTGCGTATTAAGTCTGCCTGTGCCTTAGGATTTGGGGCAGTCAAGGAGCTTGCGTGACCGCCATGATTTTCCTGCGTTGCCCGAATGACAGCGTAAATTTTATCTCCGTCCCGCTCTGCATCTTCAAGCCGCTTCAAATAAATTAGGCCTGCACCCTCACCCCGGCCATAACCATCTGCTGTATCTGAAAATGGCTTAGATCGTCCATCCGGGGCGAGCATTCCAGCCTTTGCAAATCCAATGAATGTATCGGGCAGTAAAAGTGTATTTATTCCTCCAGCAATTGCTGCATCACAACTACCTCGAACTATTGATTCAACTGCTCGATGAACTGCTACTAAGGCACTAGAACAAGCAGTTTCAACAGCTTCACTAGGGCCCTGTAGATTAAAGAAATAACTAATGCGATTTGGGCCAAGGGATGGTGCTAGTCCAGTCATTGAAAATGCTTCAATGTCAGCTCCAGCTCTCGCTAATAGTTGACCATACCCGGTATCCGCAATACCAATAAAAACACCAGTTTTAGTTCCAGATAAACTTGATGGAGCATATCCCGCATCTTCAATAACGCGCCAAGCTTGGGTCAACAGTATTCTCTGCTGAGGATCCATTGCACGAGACTCACGGGGGGAAATATTAAAGAAGGCTGGATCAAAATCTGCGATGCCATCCAAAAAACCGCCCCATTTAACATTAGTTCGACCTACGTCGACCTTTGGATCACCCCAATATTTACGCCAATCCCATCGATCAATTGGAATTTCATCAATACAGTCTCTGCCATTGAGGAGATTGTCCCAGTAACTGGCAAGATCATGAGACTTAGGGAAGACACCGCTCATTCCAATGATGGCAACAGCAGATTCAGTCTTTGACTCTTCTAAAAATTTATCTTGAATCGAATTACCTACAGGTAAAGCAGGCCTTGGTAAAGACTGGTCGTGCGCTATTGCACTCTCTTTGATTTTTTCATTCTTTTCTGGGGTATGTGATAACTTTTGGTCAAGTGATATTTTGAAAAAAGTTGCAATTTTTGCTGCATGAGATTTTATTAAGGTAGAGCAAAGTTGTGCAATTGTTGGAGCTTCGAAAAATAATACAGGGGTTATGTCAAGATTTAGAGATTCATTCAGCTTATTAGAAAATTGTGTGAAGCTAATTGAATCAAATCCATACTCAGTTAATTCAACATCAAGTCCAAGTTCATCTTCCTCTACTTTTAGTAAAGTACTGATACAGTTCATCAAAAATAATTTTAGATGACCAGATATTTTTTGCTCAATATCTCTATCAAAAATAGGACTGCCATTCTTGATTGAATCATTAGTAAATCGAGCAGGAGCACCATACTCAAGCCCTTTAATAAAATCAGTAATTCGCTTGGAATCACCGGCAGTAACCATTACTTGACAAGCTTCAGACGCAAGTGATTTATAAACTGCAGCAAACCCATCGTTACTATTCAGCGGAGATAAGCCAGTACTCTGCTTCATGAATTTTTGAGTTGCCGGATCCATCTTCATACCACCATCAACCCATAATGGCCAATCTATAGATAAGGTACGCCCAAACCTTTCACCTTGTTTTCTGGCTATTTCGCGCCTATGTGCAAATATATCAAGATAAGCATTGGCTGCAGCATAATCTGCTTGACCGTGGTTACCAAAAACGCCAGATAACGAAGCAAACATGACAAAGAAATCGAGAGTACTATTTCCAATAGCGCGATCAAGGTTTTCTACACCATTCACTTTGGGACTAAAGACTTTGTGTAATTCTTCAGGGGACTTTACTGCAATCGAAGAATCTTGTAACACCCCTGCCAAATGGAAAACGCCATTCAGCTGCCCATAATCACGATAAATACTTTTGACCAAATCATTAACTTCGTTTGCATCAGAAACATCAACCTGTCGGTATATGATTTCAAGCCTCTCTGATGAAGTAACCAAAATCCAGTCCCTCAAAGCAGAATTCATCTCTGAACTGCCTACTAGAATAACTTTTCCTACATCAATATTCACAGTAATTTCTGCTGCGAGACTCTTTCCTAACGCACCTGCCCCTCCAGTAATTAAGTAAATACCGCCTGATCGCCATGGTTTAACTGATATTTCATCGGGTCTAATAAACCCAATAGAGCGCCAACTTTTTACCTCAGCCTCATTGCCTCCGTATCGCCAACAAGGGCGTTGAGGTTCTGAAGCAGATGTCTTTAGATGTGATGCAATAGAGTTAATAT
>CAJARE010000386.1 GCA_903944255.1 uncultured beta proteobacterium | reverse complement strand
TTTCCATATACGCTGACTCCTACGCCTGGCTCAAGCTGCTTATTCTGAAGTTTTCCTAAGGCGTCAATCACACAAACTACCTGTGCAGTCTTGGACTGTCAATACACCATATCCCCGCCTTTTTTCGGTGCATCTGGCTTGTAGCTTGCAGGCGAAGGATCTACGGCTGGGCAGTCAGAAGAGGGCGCTGCCGCTACAGTGGCAACTGGAGCTGCTGCAGGAATAGGAGCACTGGCCTTCTCATCCGCCATGGGGGGAGCAGCTGCTGGAGATTCGACTGGTACTGGCGGTGTCAAGACGAGCTCCTCTTTTGGTGGCTCTGGAAAAAACAAAGGGCGTAAATTAACGATCGAGAACACTACAGCTGCTGCCACACTTAAAAGTAGCAACCATTTCCTTTGCGAGCTCGGCGTACTCTTTTTATTCATTGCTTGCTCTACTACAACATCTTGCATCTCAAGCGCTAAGTCAGGCTTTAACTCTTGAGTGGGGGCTGTAACTTTTGGCAGATCAACTTTAATGACTTCCGCTTTAGTGCTGATCGGTTTTTTTACTTCCACTACCGGGGGCGTCTCTTCCACCAAAATAGTTTCTTGTAATGCCGGTGCAAGGTCGCCAAGATCAAAAGCTTCTTTTTCTGTTAGGTTTAATAGAATCGCTACTTTTTTAGCAGCAGTATATTTAATCTGCACACTGTAAAACGAACTCATCTCGCCGTTTTCAAGCTGCTCAATTTGTCGATTAGATAAACACGCTTTAATGGATAAATCTTTGGTAGTAAGACCAAGAGCTTCCCTGGCTTTAATAAAAGCCTGTTTACGTATTTCAGGAAGTTTGGTGGACTTGTTCACTAAGTGATCGATATATTATGAATATTAGAGGGCTAATATTAGTTCCAAGATGCTAAAAGCATAATTAGCTTTTAGGCTAAACAGTTAATGGGTGATGAGCTAAATCTGACTCTAGATACTTCTTTACTAGCGACTGAACCGAATCTACATGCATTTTGCTCATAACGCGAGCTTTATGAACCTTAATAGTAGCGTCAGTTGTCCCTAATTTGACGGCAATATCCTTATTGAGCAATCCCTCGACTAACCATATGCATACTTCTCGCTCTCTAGGAGTCAAACTTTCGTATTCACGCTTAGTCTCCATATCAACGGAAACCTGCTTTAATTGGCGTCGATCAAATTCAATAGCATCAGCAACTGCCTTTAATAGCTCTTCAAGATTAAAGGGTTTAAATAAGAAGTCTAAAGCGCCTTTCTTAAGGCCCTGCACAATCTGATGCGGGTGGCTTTGACCACTAACAAACACAATCGGCGTTTTTCGCCCTAATTTAACTAGCTCCTCTTGTAATTCAACGCCAGTCATATCAGGCATCTGCATATCCAACAGAATCACTGCAGGAGAAATAGGGAGGGATTTTTCCAAAAATTTGTCTGCAGAGGAATAATCGTCCACCAGATATCCCACATCGCGCAACATTCTAGTCAGCGATGCTCGCATGGAGTCGTCGTCATCTATTAAGTGTATGTGACCAGCTTTAGTCATTGAATTTAAAGGAAAAAGTGATTAATGAGCTAATGTACTGCAGTAACTTTCACTAGGCTATTAGCTTCTAAGCTAACAATAATGATTTAATCAATAAATTCAACGCTTTATATATTGCATTGCAACATATAAAGGGGTCAATCTATGCCCCGCTAGAGATCCGTCTCATTATGAGATCTCACGGCACAATAGAGCCTTTCGAAACAATCCTTTTTTGGAGTAATAAGCATGAAACGTCTTAATGAGCGCTCACGCATGGTCACCGAAGGGGTAGCTCGTGCTCCCAATCGTTCAATGTATTACGCAATGGGGTATCAAGAGAGTGACTTTTCTAAGCCAATGGTGGGCGTTGCCAATGGTCACTCCACCATCACTCCATGTAATAGTGGTTTGCAAAAATTAGCAGATGCGGCCGTGAGTGCTTTAGAGGAGGCCGGTGCAAAAGCACAAATATTTGGCACGCCGACCGTCTCAGATGGTATTGGCATGGGTACAGAGGGCATGAAATATTCTCTCGTATCTCGTGAAGTGATTGCCGACAGTATTGAAGTTTGCGTCAATGGACTCTGGCAAGACGGTGTTGTCGTGATTGGTGGTTGCGATAAAAATATTCCAGGCGGCATGATGGCTTTGGCGCGTACCAATGTACCTGGCATCTATGTTTATGGCGGCACTATTAAGCCGGGCCATTTCAAAGGCAAAGAGCTCAATATTGTTTCTGCATTCGAAGCTGTTGGAGAATTTACATCTGGACGTTTAAGCGAAGAAGATCTTAAAGGTATCGAGCAAAATGCTTGTCCTGGCAGTGGTTCATGCGGCGGTATGTATACCGCAAATACGATGAGCTCATCTTTTGAAGCCTTAGGTATGAGCTTGCCCTACTCTTCTACGATGGCAAACGAAGATGCCGAGAAGGTGGCCAGCGCACATGAGTCTGCGATTGTCTTAGTTGAAGCCATTAAGAAAAATTTGCGCCCTCGTGACATCATCACTAGAAAATCGATTGAGAATGCCGTCAGTGTCATCATGGCGGTAGGTGGCTCTACTAATGCCGTCTTGCATTTCTTAGCTATCACTAGTGCCGCAGAAATTGATTGGACCATTGATGACTTTGAGCGTATCCGTAAACGCGTTCCGGTGATCGTTGATATGAAACCTTCAGGTACTTATTTGGCAACTGACTTACATCAAGCAGGCGGTATACCTCAGGTCATGAAGATTTTGCTTGATGGTGGACTCTTGCATGGTGATTGCATGACTATCACTGGCAAAACCATCGCAGAAGTATTAAAAGACGTACCCTCTGTGCCACGTGCAGATCAAAAAGTGATTCGCACACTGGACAATCCTTTGTACAAACAGGGACACCTGGCAATTCTGAAGGGCAATATTTCTCCCGAAGGATGTGTGGCCAAAATTACCGGCCTCAAGAACCCATCGATCACAGGGCCTGCACGCGTATTTGATTCTGAAGATGACGCCATGGCAGCCATCATGGCGCAAAAGATTAAAGACGGTGACATTGTTGTAATTCGTTATGAGGGTCCTAAAGGTGGTCCTGGCATGCGTGAAATGCTCTCCCCGACTTCCGCTCTGGTTGGCCAAGGTTTAGGTGAGACAGTTGGCCTCATCACAGATGGTCGCTTCTCAGGTGGCACCTGGGGCATGGTTGTTGGCCACGTGGCACCTGAAGCTTTTGTAGGCGGTGTCATTGCCCTCATTCATGAAGGTGACTCTGTGACAATTGATGCCCACAAACTACTCATTCAACTCAATGTGAGCGATGAAGAGATTGCTAAGCGTCGTGCAGTGTGGAAGCAGCCAAAGCCCCGTTACACCCGCGGCTTACTTGCTAAATACGCAAGCTTGGCAAGCAGTGCTAGCAAAGGTGCTGTGACAGATTTGGATTTAAAGATCTAA
>CAJARE010000385.1 GCA_903944255.1 uncultured beta proteobacterium | reverse complement strand
TCGGGCGCAGACTCCTTCATCACATGGGTTCGTGCCGCCAAATGAATCACGGCATCTACCCCCAAGAGGATAGGCCATTCTGTATTCGGGCCAATGTCGCCGATGGTGACATATTTAACCTTAGATGGGCTATCAGACTCCCCTAAAAAAGGTTTGCTTGGCATCGATCGCACCGCGGCCAAAATCTCTAGTTCTGGCCAGGTTTGAGTCAAAACCTCAAGTAGGCGGCGACCCACAAACCCAGTCCCACCGGTTATTAATATCCGTCGCATACCTGGGGAGGGCAAATTAGACGATGAGGTAGAAAAGGAAGAGTTAGTCAAGCTGCTCTCAGAATATGGATAATCAGGGAAAACATCGAAAGTCTCAAAATGTTCAAAACTGCTTTGTCCTGCAATTTAACTAAAAAGCTATTTTAGTCTGCACTTATGGGTTTAATTCGATTCTTCTTAGCCTACTCGGTGGTAGTGGCCCATTTTCTGTTTTTTCCCAGCTTTCGCCTCATTGGCGGTGAAGTGGCAGTTGAGGCATTCTTCATTATTTCTGGCTTTTATATTGCCATGATCCTCAATGGGCGCTATTCCTCTATTAAGGATTTTTGGATTAATCGGTTTTTGCGCCTCTATCCTGCCTATTTTGTTATTGCGGGCTTCAACCTAGTAGTTAATTTAATTGAGCCAGGCGAGCTCAAAAATGTCTTCGAACTTCCCACCGCTTTAAGTATTTATCTCGTCTTTACCAACGCTACCATGATGTTCCAAGATTTAGCGATGTTTTTGGGGGTGCGCGATGGCCATGTCTTGTTCGTAAAGAATTTCTTAGAATCCAGTCCGGTGGTATTTCGTTACTTGTTAATTCCTCAAGCTTGGACGCTAGGGGTAGAAATCAGCTTTTATTTGCTTGCGCCACTGCTATTTTTTAGGAAATATAAATACATCTATCTATTTTTCTTTATTTCTTTAATCGTCCGCATTTATTTGCTGACGCATGGAAAGATGGATGATCCTTGGAGTTATCGCTTCTTTCCTAGTGAACTTGCGCTCTTTATGTTGGGCGCCATTGCATACAATATTTACGACAAGATCGACTTCAATAAGAATCCTGCACTCTTACAAGAAATAGGCAAATGGTTTTTAGTCTTAGTAATGGGATTCATTTTCTTCTTTCCTAATATCGCCGCAAATTATGAATTCAAAAAAGGGCTCTTCTATTTGCTCTTGGCTGTAGGTATGCCCTTGATCTTTAACTTAACCAAAGACAATAAAATAGATCGCTTCATTGGCGAGCTGTCTTACCCCATTTACCTTATTTGGGGCTTGCGGATCGATATCACTAAAATTATTTGCGATGCTTTTCAAATCACCAATGAAAATGTCAAAGGCCTGATATTTTATGGCTCTATATTGATGTTAGCAATAGCTATCCATGTATTAGTTGAGAAGCCAGTTGAGAAAATTCGCGCGCATTTTAGGGCGAGAAAATCTACTGGCACCTAGCTATATTAGTGCTCTATCGAAGAAGATTAATTTTTGCCAGTAATCGCTTGAATCAAACTATCTTTTGCCAAATAATCAGACGCTATTGGTGAAAGATGGTGCGAGTCAAAATAAGTAATTCCCGTTTTGACATCATCACCGATATAAACCAAGCATCCATCTGTCGTACAAAATGTTTCCATCACATCAATAAATTCAATAGTGACGTTTTTATTAAGGCTTTTTTTAAATAGAGTGCTTTTTATTTCTTGGTTTTCCTGCATTACGCTCTTTATTAAACCTGTATTTGTATATCTTGGAATTCCCGCCACTTGCTTTCTTAAAAGTAAAGTTGGTAGTGCATCGGACCACTCTGGGCTTTGACCAACAAAAATAATCTTTTTCACGCCAAAAGTACTTAGCTTCCGCACTAAATCGTCAATTTTTTCTTTATTCCACTTAATGCTCTGGGCAAGAACAACTACTTCTGGGCGTACTTCTTGGATCATTTTTAATGCCGTAAAATTGGAGCGTTCGCAATATTTTTCTTGCGAATCTTCAAGTTGGCTGGGGTTAGGAAGACACCCTGAACTTGCCACCTGCATGAGCCGCCAGTCGTTTGACAAATTCTTTTCTAAGCCATAAGTCAACATCTGTGCATGTGAGTCACCCCATAAAAAAACGGTGTGTATATTTTTACTGGGCAATTCTGCATTAGCTGAAAGACACTTTTTATCCAAATGATCTTTAGGAATAGTTGTCTTTTTTTCAGCTTGATAAAAATCACATGCTTCACTGTACTTGTAATAAGCATTTACATTTTTCATCATCTGCGCTTGAAAATCAGGTCCCAAGTAATGCTTGCTACCCTCAAACCGAAAGCCAATTCCACCTAACTGCTCAGTCTGGTAACCCACTCCACCAATCAGAATCATCACCAAGAGGAGTCCACAGGTTTTTACCTTTAAGTAGTGTCCGTAGCGTAATGGTTTTTCAATGAGAAGGTTAGTTAACCAGGCAAGGCCGACCGATAAAACTAGAATGAGTAGTCTTGCCTTTCCCGATGAAACAATATCATCTTGCGTGATCCTCAGGAAAGCCAATATGATCCAATGCCACAGATACAGTGGATAACTTATTTGACCTAGCCACACCAGCACTCGGTTCGATAAAATACGACGATTTAGCCAAGCACTCGGGCCTGAAAAAATAAGTAGGGTAGCGCCTAGAGTTGGTAATAAAGCCCACCATCCAGGGTATGGCCTAGCACTGGAAATCAATATAAAACTCAGTGTAAGCAGAGCAATGCCTAAAAGCGAGGCAACTTGGTGTTTATTATTATTTCCCAGATCCTGAATACTTGTAGCTGCTCTCGTGCGCCTTTTTTGAAAACTCACATAGGCTAATCCCCCCCCAATCAATAATTCCCAAAAACGTACTTGCGGCATATAGAAGGCAATGGTGCTTTGTAAAAAATAGATTGAATAGATATTCCATGCAAACGAGGCAAGACCTAAAGCAAAAGTTGCGATTAATAAGTTAATGCGGAATTTCCAAGCAAGCCATAAGAAAATAGGCCAAACAATATAGAACTGCTCCTCTACTCCCAAGGACCAAAGATGTAAGTAGGGCTTTAAATCTGCAGAAGAATCAAAATAGCCGCTCTCGCTAGCTAAAAGCCAATTCTGTATAAACCCAGCGCTTGCAAAGGTATGACTGCCTAATTTAGAAAATTCATCAACGAATAAATAAAACCATCCAAATAGATAACCAGCCGCCAAAACAACTATCAGCGCTGGAAATATTCTGCGAATGCGGCGGGCATAAAAATCAAGCAGACTGAAGGTATTTTGCTCAAGAGCGGCATACAGAATCGATGAAATTAGATACCCTGAAATCACAAAGAAAATATCGACGCCTACAAACCCACCGGGGAAAAGCTTAGGAAATGCATGAAAAAAAAGCACGGCGATAACAGCAATTGCCCGAAGGCCATCGATATCAGGGCGATACGCTAAGGTATGAACCATTGAACTACTTTGATTCATATTAATTTTAATTAAATATTGAGTTTATTAAAAATAACGGCGGGTATATGCCGCACAATTAACATGATTAACTGCCATTTTTTCGGGGTATAGATGACTGCTTGTCCCTTTTCAATACCATGGACGATATCTTGAGCTACCGACGTAGCAGAGGCACATTTCAGACCATTTTCCCTTAGCTTTGCAGTCATCGCAGTAGCAGTAGGTCCAGGCTTGATTAAAGATACCCGAATACCTGTACCCGCAAAACGGTGCTGCATTCCCTCTGCGTAACGGGCAACCAAGCCTTTAGCCGCGCCGTAGATGTAATTCGATTTACGACCACGATCACCTGCCACAGATCCAATGACCGCTATGTTGCCACTTATCTGTGCTTGCATTAAATTCGCAAAAGCCTCGGCAAATAAACAAGGTGATACACCATTAATTACTAATGTGTCATTACTAAGCAGTAAGTCATTTTCACAATCCAGCTGGTCTGGTAGTGTGCCCTGCGCGATTAAAACAATATCGATTGGACCTTCTTTAGCAATTATGCGAACCATATCGCTGATAGCGCTTGGATTAATAAAATTACAGGCCAGAACCTTTACTGTAGATTCTGGACTGCGCACTAATAGATCGGCTACCAGCGGTTTAGCACGCTCTAAATCCCTAACCACCAAGATCAAATTTGCTGGCTCAGTCTTGATCCAAATACGGGCACACTCGATTGCAATGCCCGAGGTAGCGCCAACGATAACGATTTTTTTCATATCTCTCTTATTAAAATAAATTCATTTTATTGTTGATTTATGCCAGCCCTATACGTTTCGATTGCAAAGAGGCAAATTTACCGATAGCATGATAGCGCTCACGTACTGCTTCAAACTCCTGCCAATTGGGGTAACTGGTTTTAAATGTAGCTTCGCTCATACGGGCGTCTTTAGTCAAATAAAGTCTACCGCCATATTGAAGAACAAGTTGATCTAATTGATCCATAAGGGCGAAAATAGATTCAGTAACTTTAAAGTCTAGTGCCAGGGTATACCCCTCAATTGGAAAAGACAGGTAATTGGCATTTTTCTTGCCAAAGGTTTTAAGCACTGCCAAAAAAGAACCCTGGCCTGATGCGGCAATTGTTTTTAAAATTTGGCGTAAACCCTCACGCCCGGCTGAAGCAGGAATCACAAACTGATACTGCATAAAACCCGCTTTGCCGTACAGCTTATTCCATTGCAAAATTTGATCGAGTGGATAAAAGTAACTTTCAAATGACCTGCGCCTAGTACTCACGCCATATTGTGCTTTAGCATAGTAGAGGGCATTAAAGGCCTTAATAGAAAATGGGTTCAAGAGGCTGCTGGGTGCATCGACTGGCATCGTCAGTGGATTTTTATCAGCAACTGTCAAAGGTCCATCTTCGGCGTGCTCACCGACCATTAATAATGAACGTCCTAAATTATCACCTTGGGCTAGGCAGTCGATCCATGCAACGGTATAGGTGCTAGCACCGAACTGCGCAAACCCATCTAAGACTGCATCAAGATTGGCAGCTTTGATTGTAGTTTCGATAATCTCACTTGACTTAATCGGAACCAAGCGAAAGGACGCCGACAGGATCGTTCCAGTGAGGCCCATGCCCCCGCACGTCGCATGAAATAAGGCCGTGTTCTCAGTAGGAGAAACCCGAACGATCTCGCCGTTACCCAATAGCAATTGCAGCGAAATCACATGCTGGCCAAAAGTGCCATCTAGGTGGTGATTCTTTCCATGGACATCACTTGCAATGGCACCACCAACTGTAACAAAGCGGGTGCCAGGAGAAACGGGGATAAACCACCCCTTCGGCACAAAGACTTTAAGAATCTCAAATAGCGAAACGCCTGCATCGCAACTTAAAACGCCACTAATAGAATCAAAAGAATGAAAAAACTGTAAGTTAGTAGTTTCCAATACTCTGCCAGCTAAACTACTATCACCATAGGCCCGACCTAAGCCCCTGGGAATAAGCAACCCATCACTTTTAACCAATGCACATGCTTGCGATAAATCTCGCGGAAGGATAACTTCAGCATCTATCTTTGGATAACGACCCCACCCAGAAATTTGCATTACAAGGACGCAAGAATAAAAATTAAAACGAAGCAAGCAGCCACAATCCAACTAGTGCGATCTTTAATCGCAAAAATAATTGGGTCATCGGTCATATGGCCACGGTGGGTAATTACCCAAGTACGCGATACCCAATACAAGAGCAAAGGACAGGCTAACCAAATAATTTGCGGGGTACGATAAAGTACCGCTGTATAGCTGTCTTGAATATAAAACGCTAGCACCAAAATCGATAAATACCCTGCTGCCACACCCATCATCGAAACAATCTCTAAATCCTCAGACGCATAACCCCGCCCAGCCAGTTTGCCCGCATATCCCTGTTCTTGTGCTGTCTTTAGTTCACTAAAGCGTTTGACAAATGCGAGACTCAAAAAAAGGAACATCGAGAAAGTTAACAACCAGAATGACACCGGCACTGAAACTGCTACCGCACCAGCCAAGATGCGGATGGTATAAAGGCCAGCCAACACCAAAACATCCAAAATAGCATAACGTTTAAGCGCAAAAGAATAAGCAACTGTTATGAAGAAATAGGCAGCCAGTACATAGGTGAATGCAGAGGGTAAAAATAAGAAGGCAAATACAAAAGCCAGTAATAATAAAATAGGCCAAAGCACCCATCCCGTTAGTAGGCTTAAGTGGCCAGCAGCAAATGGTCTAAAACGCTTTCTCGGATGAAGACGATCATTAGAAATATCAACTAAGTCATTCAATAGATAAACTGCGGACGCGCAGAAACAAAAGACAAGAAATGCAATGAATGCCTGAGCCCAGCCAAGTGGATTAGCAAGTTGGTGTGCGGCAAGTAAAGGCACAAAAATTAAGCAATTTTTTACCCATTGATAAACACGCATCTCTTTAAGAAGTGCGCTAAACCACCCAGGCTTCTCTGCTGCAAATACCTCGCCCAAGTTTCCATGAGAAGC
>CAJARE010000384.1 GCA_903944255.1 uncultured beta proteobacterium | reverse complement strand
ATGCAGATAAGTAATCGCTGCTTGCAAGTTAGGCCAATCGTTACTGGGAAGAAGCTGTGCCATTAATTTCTTCGGCAAGAACTCAGCTAAACCTTCTTTCAAAGTAGGATCTCGCAATGCATGCGTTACTGCCTTACGAATGATGGTTTGTGATATTCCAGCGCTCGCTGGATAGACTGGCGTCAAACTAGTCGGTAATGGTGTATCGGGGGAAACGGCGCGCACGGTTGGATGCACCATCTCATTCCCCTGAAATCCATCTCGAATATCACCACGCACTCTAAGGTGCGCACCCACTGCCATTTGTTTTTGTTGGCTAGGATAAAAATTGAGAAAGCGCAATTGGAGGGTTTCGGCTTCATCCTCAATAGTGACAATCATCTGTCTTCTAGGTCTAAAGAGCACTTGATTGCGAATCACAAACCCTTGAGTTTGGACCGATCCATAGCGGCCATGGCTAATGGCCTCTTCAATTGTCAATAATTCGGTTTCATCCTCATAACGAGATGGCAAGTGCAAAGCAAGGGCCATTGGGCTGTCTAAACCCATTTTTTGTAGTGGAGTTGGGGCTTGTTTCGTAGTCATCGTTAAAATCTCATACCTGATGGTAATGCTATGCAACTCTCCGACTTCAATTACGAACTCCCGACCGACCTAATCGCTCAGCACCCCTTGGCGAATAGAACGGATAGCCGCCTCTTAGAAATGAGGCCTGAGGTGGGTAAACACGCCCAATTCGTAGATCGTCAGTTTAAAGAAATTCTTGACCTTGTGAGGCCCGGGGACTTGTTAGTACTGAACGATACTAAAGTGATACCTGCTCGGCTTCATGGCAAAAAAGAGACGGGCGGGAATATTGAACTCTTCATTGAACGGATTAGTGGTGAACGGCAAGCGTGGGTTCAAATCAGAGCCTCTAAGGCCCCTAAAACTGGATCAATAGTACACATTCACAATACTGCAGGAGAGTCATTCGCTGTTGAAATGATTGGGTATGACAGACGATTTTATGAAGTACGTTTTCCGGAAAATGTATTTTCACTATTAGAGCAATTCGGTGAATTGCCATTACCGCCTTATATTGAACACCGGCCTGATAATGAAGATGCGCAGCGCTATCAAACTGTCCTAGCCAAAAATCCTGGTGCTGTAGCAGCTCCCACTGCAGGATTGCATTTTGATGAAACTATCCTACAGAAAATAAAGGCTCTTGGAGTACAACAAGCTACCATCACATTGCATGTTGGTGCTGGTACTTTTAGTCCAGTGCGGGAGGAAGACCTCTCAAAACACCAAATGCACCATGAATGGTTCTCAATTCCGGATGCCACCCTAAAAATGATAGCGAATACCAAACAAGCTGGCGGTCGCGTCATTGCCGTAGGTACCACCAGTCTTAGAGCCCTAGAGAGTCATGCTATCAGCGGTCAACGTTCTGGGGAGACTAATCTCTTTATCACGCCGGGCTTTGAATTTAAAACCGTAGATTGTTTGTTAACCAACTTTCATCTGCCAAAATCTACCTTATTAATGTTGGTAAGCGCTTTTGTAGGGATAGAAAATATTCGCGCTGCTTATCAACATGCCATTGCTCAACGTTATCGCTTCTTTAGCTATGGAGATGCAATGTTTCTTTGCCGACTCGAGAATATCAATTCATGACCAAACCTGTTCACTTCAATATCCTGGCACGTGACTCACACAGTCCTGCTCGGCTTGGTCAATTAGATCTCCCTCACGGCAGCATACAAACTCCAATCTTTATGCCAGTGGGCACCTATGGGACAGTCAAGGCAATGACTCCCCGTGACCTAGAGGAAGCAAAGGCACAAATCATCCTAGGAAATACTTTTCATT
>CAJARE010000383.1 GCA_903944255.1 uncultured beta proteobacterium | reverse complement strand
TAAGTCAGGTTATGACTGGAAATCAGATCAGAAGCTTGCACAGCAAATTGCCAAAGTGGAGTCTGACTTAAAAGGTTTTGGTAGGGTGTTGATTCGAGCATCGGGTACTGAACCATTAGTCAGGGTAATGGTTGAAACTCAAGATGCAGAGATCGCTATGAGTGCTGCCAAAAGTATTGCCGATCTCGTGCCAACTTCTTAGGGAGTCTTTTTTTGTCCCCAAATCTAGAGTAATTATCTGTCTAAAAATACACCAAGCGCGCTTGGTGATATGAGCTGCATGGAAGTGACACTTAAGTCAGCATTTGAATTCTGATGAAGTTCTATTACGGTTCAATCAATTCAGCAATAAACCTAGCCAGATGCTATCAATTCAGAAAAATACGGTTTTTATTTAAGTTGAATTTCCATTTTCTTGCTAAGTGATTTTGTAAGTCATTGATTTTAATGGTTAATTTATCATTACTAAGCGTGTCATCAAACCGTCACAGTCAAAACCCATCATTACTCGGAAGTTATTTAGTATTCCTCTTAAATTAAGGACCGATCAAATGAAATCTCTGTTCAAAAGTGTTCTCACAGTTGGCGTCATTGCTGTCGCTCATACAGCGTTTGCAGCTGACATTACTGGTGCCGGTGCAACTTTCCCATACCCAATTTACGCAAAATGGGCAGAAGCTTACAAGGCTAAGACAAATACAAACTTTAATTATCAGTCTATTGGTTCTTCTGGTGGAATCAAGCAAATTAAAGCAAAGACAGTTGACTTTGGTGCTACAGATGCGCCTGTCAAATTTGATGATTTAGAAAAAGATGGTATGGTTCAATTCCCGGCCATTATTGGTGGCGTAGTCCCAGTGATTAACGTTGATGGTATTAAACCAGGTGAAATTAAGTTAGATGGACCAACTTTGGCTGATATTTTCCAAGGGATTATTTCAGATTGGGGTGATAAGCGTATTGCAATTATGAACCCAGGCGTAAAAATACCTTCTGGGCCGATTACTGTAGTGCATCGTGCAGATGGTTCAGGTACAACCGCAATTTTTACTGACTATTTAGCCAAAACCAGTACCTTATGGAAGGATGCTGTTGGTGCTGGCGCTGCCGTTAAATGGCCTGCAGTTTCATCAGTTGGCGGTAAGGGTAACGAAGGTGTTGCAGCGAATGTTTCACGCGTGAAGAATTCTGTTGGTTATGTTGAGTATGCTTATGCCAAGAAAAACAAAATGACAACTATCTCTATGAAGAATAGGGATGGTAACTACGTCATGCCCGATGACTTAACATTTGCCGCGGCTGCAGCCGGAACTGATTGGTCAAAAATTCCAGGTATGGGTACCTACATTACCAACGCACCTGGAGCTAAGTCATGGCCAATAACTGGCGCATCATTTATCTTGATGTATAAGGATCCAGAGAAAAAAGCCAACTCAGCAGAAGTGCTCAAATTCTTTGACTTCGCCTTCAAAGAAGGTAAAAAAATGGCAGAAGAGTTGGATTACGTACCAATGCCCGATGTAACCACCGATTTCATTCGTAAAAATATTTGGTCTAAGATTGCTATCAAATAATTTTTACGAGATTGAAAACTTAATCTCAACTTTAAAACAGCTCCACTTTTGGCGGGGCTGTTTTACTATTTATTTAAGCTTAATATGATTGAAATAACTCAGTCGCACTCAGCGCCAACGCCTCAGGCTCTGAGGATTGCAAAGCTACAGCGTATACAAGATTTTTTATTTCATGCAGTGACACAGTTTTTTTCTTTATCAGTGCTAATTGCTTTGGTTGGTATCATCATTTCGCTTATGATTAATGCTTGGCCAGCTCTTGATAAATTTGGAGTTGGCTTCTTCTTTACTAAAGAGTGGGATATTATTAATGGCGAATTTGGTGGATTAATCGCCATCTACGGAACTATTGTTACCTCTTTAATTGCTTTATTAATAGCAGTGCCTCTAAGTTTTGGTATTGCTGTATTTTTAACAGAGTTATGTCCAAATGTATTACGCAGACCACTAGGTACTGCCGTCGAGTTATTGGCAGCTATACCATCTATTATTTATGGAATGTTCGGTCTATTTATCTTTGCACCTATTTTTGCCGACTATATTCAGCCCGCACTGGCAGGCACATTAGGACAAATTCCAGGGCTAGGGATACTATTTTCTGGAGCTTTTAATGGAATCGGTATTCTTTGTGCTGGATTAATTTTGGCGATGATGATTTTGCCCTTCATTGCTTCAGTTATGCGTGATGTATTTGAAATCGTTCCACCAGTTCTTAAAGAGTCTGCTTATGGCATTGGCTGCACTACTTGGGAAGTGGTTAAAAACGTTGTTTTACCCTATACCAAGGCGGGTGTCATTGGCGGCATCATGTTAGGTTTAGGTAGGGCACTTGGTGAAACAATGGCAGTTACTTTTGTGATCGGCAACGCCCATCGACTATCTGCATCTTTATTTGCTCCTGGGAATTCAATTGCATCTACATTGGCAAATGAGTTTGGTGAAGCTGAGTTAGGACCACATTACTCCTCCCTCTTTGCGCTTGGTCTTGCGCTATTTATGATTACATTCATAGTCTTGGCTATTGCTAAGTGGATGCTCCTGAATATGGAGAAAAAGCAAGGACTCAAAACATGATCGGTCTCTCAAATATTAATCCAGCAATTTTTGCCAAACGTAAGCGCGCTAATAAGATTGGCCTAGTCCTCTCTAGTACGGCTATGGTGCTAGGCATGACCTTCCTTTTGTGGATTTTGAGTATTCTTTTTATTAAGGGATTCTCTTCTATCGATTCAGACGTGTTTTTCCATAGTACGCCTGCACCTGGATCCGAAGGTGGCGGCTTAGCTAATGCAATTGTCGGAAGTCTCATGATTGTGGCTAGTTGCACCTTAATCAGTACCCCAATTGGCGTGCTAGCCGGCTTATACCTCTCAGAGTATGGTGACAGAAGTAAGGTTGCTGCTGTTACTCGTTTTGTGACCGATATCATGCTTTCAGCACCATCTATTGTGATTGGCCTCTTTGTGTATGCCTTAGTGGTCGCTCAAGTGCGCCACTTCTCTGGCTGGGCTGGAACGATTGCATTAGCTTTAATTGCGATCCCTGTTGTAGTGAGAACAACAGAGAATATGTTGCGTTTGGTTCCAGGAAGCTTACGCGAAGCTGCTTATGCATTAGGTGCGCCGAAGTGGAAGGTTGCCTTTATGATTACATTACGCGCAGCTAAAAGTGGCGTTATCACCGGTATTTTATTGGCCTTAGCTCGTGTTAGCGGAGAAACTGCACCATTACTATTTACTGCTTTGAATAATCAATTCTTCTCAACCAACATGAACGCACCAATGGCTAATCTTCCAGTAGTCATTTTTCAGTTTGCAATGAGCCCCTATGACAATTGGGTTAATTTAGCCTGGGCTGCCGCACTTTTAATCACTTTTGCCGTGCTAGGCCTAAATATTCTGGCGCGCGTTGTATTCCGTGAGAAGGTACAGGGATAATGAGTAATATGAAAACAATGTTTGACTTAAATCGGATTGATAGTCACGGGGGTACAGTGGAAAACACAAATCAACAATCAGAGCGGGCTGTTATTAATGCTCTTGAAGTTCGTAATCTCAATTTTTATTACGGCTCATTTCAAGGTCTAAAAGATATCAATCTCGATATAGAGCAAGGTAAGGTGACTGCATTTATTGGGCCTTCTGGTTGCGGTAAATCGACACTTTTACGTAC
>CAJARE010000382.1 GCA_903944255.1 uncultured beta proteobacterium | reverse complement strand
TGCTCAACGCCACCAACGGTGAAACGGCAATAACGCTTACGCTTGAACAATGGGTTCTGAACAGGTTTCTTTTTGAAATCGGGTTTCTTTCCAAACGCCATGATGATTTCCTCTTTAACTTTTCAATTGAATATGGGTAATATGGAAAACAAGTCTTTGATTACGTAGGGTCTTGGGTGCTAAGAATCCTTCAAACACTGCTTGGGCTCCTAAGTCCATTTGCTCTAGATCCTTTTGTATCGGACCGATTGCAAGGGCTTCAACACTCATCTGAATTTTCCTAGCCACTCCTACCTCGTTTGCTTGGCCGCTATGTTCTAGCTGACAATGCATCACCGGTATTCCTGCTGGTGTAAATCGGATCGCGTCTTTAGATACCAAGATTGCAGTGAGGGTGAAATGATTCAACGCCGCTCCGCCACTCTGATACGTTTTCTAGTCTGTGTATTCCTTTTCAAATATCTAACTTATTCCACAGCTACAGGAGCTTCGGATTGAGCTGATTTACGCGCTTCTTCACGCTGCACTTCTTTCATCATGATGGAAGGCTCAGTTTCAGCTTTCTTAGTCTTGATGATGAGGTGACGCAAAACAGCATCGTTAAATTTGAACGCATGCTCAAGCTCTTCCAGAGTTTTCTGGTCGCACTCAATATTCATGCAAACGTAATGGGCTTTAGCAAGCTTGTCGATCATATAAGCCATCTGACGACGGCCCCAATCTTCAATACGATGAATTTTGCCGCCCGCAGCTGCTAATGTAGCTTTGTAGCGATCGATCATCGCAGGTACTTGCTCGCTTTGGTCCGGATGGACGATAAAGACGATTTCATAATGACGCATCAAACACTCCTTAAGGATTAAGTCACCTGAGCGTCTTGCTAATTTCTGATGGTGTTGAAATTAGCGCCAGTGTGACAAGGTAGTAACAAATTGTAGGTAATACTTACAACACTTTTAAAACCACTTTTCAGCGCTCACCCGATGACAGGCAAGACCGCTATTCTAGCAAAAAAATCCTGCCAAGTCAGGGGTTTACCCATTTTCTTTGCCTGTTTTTCAGCATTGAGGGACAACTGAAGCGCAATTCTGGCCCTAGGGGCGCTCAAACTGCCAGACGCTAAGCACCCAGGCAGGTCTTTTTCTGGAATATTGGGGAAAGTTGAGCCTGAACCAGTTCTACTCGTTCGAACAAGGGCAACTCCTTTAGCAGCCGCCTGAGCTAGCGGTGCCAGCCATGCATCATGAAAGCCGCCTATTCCGCTTCCAGATAGCACTAAGCCCTTCACTTCACTATCCATCCAATGAGATACCGTTTCAGATCGAGCGCCTGCATGACTCGTCAAAATCTCCACCCAAGGCCATTCATTACCAGGTGGAATCGGAAGATCCTCAGCCCATGCAGCCTGGACTGCTTTAACACCGAATAGCCAAGTGGGATTAATTAAGCCTGCTGAGCTACTAGGAGATGACTGCAAAGGAGCATTTAGTGCAGTGGTATGACGTTTAGCCAGATCCATTGCCATACACGCCCGGCCATCCATCACAGCGTAGATGCCACCAGGGCAGTTATCGATAGCTGTAGAAGCCCATTTAACCGCGTCTAATAGGTTAGAAGGACCGTCAGCGCCTGAAGCATTACTAGGTAACATTGCTCCAGTCAAAATAACCCTTTTGCCCAATTCATGAGAAAGCTGACCACAGGTCAATTGCAAAAAAATGCCTGTTTCCTCAATGGTATCGGTGCCATGCGTCACCACAATGCCAAGCACGAACGGGTCAAGCAGGGATTTACGAACTGTTTCACCTAAAAGGCTGAGCAAATCATCCGATAGATTACGGCTATTGATATTCGCCACCTGCTCTGAAACTAGGCTAAGGCCCTCAGGTATGGCTGATTGGATATGGGCTATTAAAGATCCCACCCCTACTTGTCCGGCTTGGTATTCCAATGGCTTTTCAGGTGAGGGCGCCAATCCAGCGATGGTTCCACCCATTCCCAATATCAAAATATAGGGGGATTTTTCCGGATTTTTCAGGTTTGCACTCATCATTCCATTATCCCCCTCAAAAGTCCTTGAATTATCAAAAACTGCTGTATACAATCCCAGTATGGACATAAATACAGTTGATTATCACGAGGAGCTGACTGCCCTCCCAAAACTCACTCCACGTCAGAGTGAGATCCTGGAGTTGATTAGTAAAGCCATTGAGGAAAGTGGTTTGCCACCAACTCGGGCAGAAATCGCCAATCAACTTGGATTTGCTTCCGCCAATGCAGCTGAAGAACATTTACGCGCCTTAGCAAAAAAAGGATATATCGAATTAACACCGGGAACTTCTCGCGGGATTCGTATTCCCCAACGCTTTAATCAAATGCAGCACGCCAACCAATATCGCCAGATGTCTTTGCCGTCCGGGGCATTACAACAACTTACTCTGCCATTAATAGGTCGTGTTGCGGCTGGCTCTCCAATTATGGCTGTTGAGCATATCGAAAAACAAGTACCCATCGATCCCAATCTCTTTAGTAAAGGGGCTGACTATCTCCTAAAAGTAAAAGGGATGAGCATGCGTGATGCAGGCATCTTAGATGGTGATTATTTAGCTGTTAGAAAAACAACTGAGGTTCGCAATGGCGATATCGTCGTTGCACGCCTAGATGATGAAGTTACAGTAAAACGTTGGCATCAAAAGAAAACTGCCAATGGATTGGTCATTGAACTACAAGCTGAAAACCCAGATTTTAAAAATATTGTGGTCGATAGTCGTCAAACCAACTTCGCCATTGAGGGTCAGGCCGTAGGGCTCATTAGGGCCGAGGGACTCTGAGCCTGAGCAGTTCAGGCACCAAATAAAAAGACCTCGTATTAGAGGTCTTTTTTTATTGTGGATGCTAGTTCACTTTATTTCTTAGGAGCCACAACATTCGCATTTTTAGGAGATGCGGTGATCGTAATTAAAGTTTTAGGTCCAGTAAAAGAACCGTCATTTAATTCCACAGTAGAAGTACGATCACCTTTAGTGAACACCAAGATGCTCGTCTTCGCTTTAATAGCGCTTACAGTAGTCCACCCCGCTTTGGGATACTCTGCCTGGAAAAAAGCGTAGATGTCAGTTGAATTTTGTACACCTGTTAAAACAGCCCTACCAACCCAGTTATCACCACGACCAATAATTAAAGAGTCTGCACTCAGAATTTTTGAACCAGCAGGTAAAGGCATATCCCCTAAGAGTTGCGATTGAATCTCTTGAGATTCGGTTGCAGCGCTTGAAGAATCACCAGAAGATGCACAAGCAAGCAGCATTAATGAGAACAATGTTGCGGCAATACTGCCTCTAGAAAAAATCGGAGAATTCATCATATATTTACCTAACCACTCAATAAAACTATTTTAGGGGATACCCCCAAATCGTCAAGGCAAATTACTGGAGGCGCGTGAGGGAATCGAACCCCCGTACGAAGCTTTGCAGGCTCCTGCCTAACCACTCGGCCAACGCGCCATATACCTGAATCAAAAATGGGAAGCTTTTAAGGGCTTCCCATCGAACTTGGAGCGGGAAAGGAGGTTCGAACTCCCGACCTATACCTTGGCAAGGTATCGCTCTACCAGCTGAGCTATTCCCGCATAACAGGGCGACAGTTTAGCAAACAATCCACAAGAAAGCATTATTCCTCATTAAAGGAAAGATTGCCACAATCTTGGCAGGGCTCTAAAGCCTCTCCATCAGGGCTTTTAGGGATTAATCGAGTTTTCCGTTGATCTGAGGCAAAGCCTTTTTCATGTAGTAGAACATTGACCATAATGTAAGAAAAGAGGCGACCCAAATTAACCATGTTCCTACTCTGGCGCAATCTAACCATCCAAATAGGGTGTCATTGAGCAATAAAAAAGGAATCGCAATGAGTTGCGCAGTTGTTTTTAACTTGCCAACCATATGCACTGCAACACTCTTGCCAGCGCCCAATAAAGCCATCCACTCCCTTAGAGCCGAAATCGTAATTTCGCGCCCAATGATGATGAGGGCAACCCAGACCTGAACACGATCCATATTCAACAACACCAAGAGCGCAGCAGCAACAATCAACTTATCTGCTACTGGGTCTAAAAATTGTCCAAAGGCGGATTCTTGCTTCATGCGTCTTGCTAAAAATCCATCCAACCAATCCGTGACAGCCGCAAAAACAAAAATAATGGTTCCTAGGAGATTTTTCTCAAACGGAGAAAGCCAACTATTGGGAAGATAAAAGACTGCCACCAGCAATGGAATTGCTGCTACACGCAACCAGGTTAAGGCGATCGGCAGATTAAATGGCATGGGAGAAGAATAAACTAATTAGGCTGAATTGCACTCAATGCAGTTGACGATAGATCTGCTCTGCAAGGATAAGTGAGACCCCTTCTACACTTGCAATTTCTTCAATGCTGGCATTGGCTACCCCTTTTAAACCACCAAAGCGTGCAAGTAACTTCTGACGACGTTTTGCTCCAATACCCTCTATTTCCTCAAGACGAGAAACTGTTCTGGCCTTTGCACGCTTAGCCCGCATACCCGTGATTGCAAAACGATGCGCCTCATCTCGAATCTGCGCCACTAGCAATAGTGCTGCACTATCAATACCTAACTCCAGTGAAGCTCGCCCATCTGCAAAAATAAGCGCCTCTAATCCGACCTTACGCCCTTCGCCTTTGGCAACACCCACAATCAAACTAATATCAATCCCAAATTCAGAAAAAACCTGTCTGGCCATCTCTACTTGACCTTTGCCACCATCTATCAAGATGACCTGAGGAATTTTTTCTAGTGGTAACTCTTGAAAATTAGCATAACGTCTTTGTAAGACCTGGCGCATTGCCGCGTAATCATCTCCGGGAGTAATGTCCTTGATATTGAAACGACGATACTCGCCTGACTGCATCGCATTTTTTGTATACACCACACAAGAAGCTTGCGTAGCTTCACCAGAAGTATGGCTAATGTCAAAACATTCGATTCGTAACTGATCTAAGCTTTCTAACTCAAGACCTAGAATGTCGGCTAAAGAACGCGCTCTAGCTAATTGTCCACCCGTCTCGACTAAGCGCTTAGTTAATGCTAGTTTGGCATTCCCTTCCGCCATTACTAACCAATGACGCCTTTGTCCTTGTGGCTGATGCAAGAAAGTAATTTTTCTACCAGCTTGTGTATTTAATAAATCATGTAGATCTGCTGGCGGAGTATCGCTCAGCAAAACACCATCATCACTAGCAGACTGTAGGGCATGATTTAAAACTAATATGGGAGGAATTAAATGGGTACTTGCTTGCTCATCATTAGCTACATCTTCTAAATAATGTTGAGCAATAAAGGCTTCCAATATTTCTGCTGGGGACGGAAGCTCGCCTGCAGTGGTGCGCAGACCCTTTGGGAAATAGGCTCGATCCCCAAGATGTCTTCCGCCTCTTACCATAGCTAGATTCACGCATGCCATTCCCTCCATTTGGGCAACAGCAATAATATCTACATCGCCCTCACCATCTGCCACAGTATCCATTGCTTGTTGCTGTAACACGCTAGAGAGGTCAGCAATGCGATCGCGCAATATAGCAGCCATCTCAAACTCCATCGCCTCACTATGTGAGTGCATCTCTTTTTCTAATTCAGATAAAACACGACTATGATCGCCCTCAAGAAAACGGGTTGCTTGGGCTACGTCTTGCCCATACTGCTCAACACTTAAACGCCCTACGCAGGGAGCGCTACAGCGATGAATTTGATGCAGTAAACAAGGTCGGCTGCGATTCTTAAAAATAGAGTCTTCGCAGGTTCTCAAACGAAATACCTTTTGCAGAATTTGTACGCTATTGCGCACCGCCCAAGAATTGGGGAAAGGTCCAAAGTAATGATTTCGTTTATCGACCTTGCCACGATATGAAGCCAATCTGGGAAACTCATGTCCTGTCAACATTACATAGGGATAAGATTTATCATCCCGAAACAAGATGTTAAAAGGAGGGGCTAACTCCTTAATGAGATTGTTCTCTAAAATTAAGGCTTCAGTCTCTGTCCGTGTTACCGTTGTTTCATAGCGGGCTATTTTGCCCACCATCAGTTGAATGCGGGGCGAAAGCTGCGTACGCTGAAAATAACTGGATACTCTTTTTTTGAGATTGCGTGCTTTGCCTACATATAGAATCTGCCCCGCCTCATCAAAGAATCGATATACCCCCGGCAATCCGGGTAGCCGTTTAACATCCTGCTGAAGGGTTTCAAAAAGCGAATTGCTCATGCGTTGGGATATTTTCTGCCAAATCGTAGACAACTATGGTGATGCTGGTATTTGCTGGCGCCTAGCCAGAAGCTTATCAAGCCTCCATGGCCAAGAAGTCCGCATTTTTTGTGATGACTTACCAACCCTTAATTTACTCGCTTCTGGTGTCGACCCTGAGATTAAAGCAAAAATTGAACTACTGCCCCTGGAAGCAAGTTATAGCAATGCTCGTCACCCAATACAAGCGCCAGATGTAGTGATTGAGGCATTTGCTTGTGACCTCCCTGAGCGCTATCTTGCAGGTCTTTTCATTGCTGCAAAAAAACCCATCATGATTAATTTGGAATACCTCAGTGCTGAACCTTGGATTCTGGAATTTCATGGCAAAGCATCTCCACAATCTCATGGCATACCCAAATATTTTTTCTTTCCCGGATTTCAGGGTGAGGTAGGTGGTTTATTGCTTGACCCAATACCTCCGATGAGTCATCTCACGGCCACTCAAATTCCACCAGCCCTCAAGGACGTCTGGTCAACATTGCGTCCGGGAGTAAAACGAGTCAGTGTCTTTTGCTACCCCGGAGCCCCACTACGTAAATGGTTAGAGGACTTGAATACTCTTGGTGAGGATTTCGATATTCTTCTGACATATGGTCATGCTCAATTACTAGGATCTTTTAGTGGGCAACAAGCCTTCCTTCCCGATAATCTGCAATTACTATCCATTCCATTTGTCTCTCAAGATGAGTATGACTGGGTTCTTTCTCAATGTGATTTCAATATCGTACGTGGTGAAGATTCTTTTATAAGGGCACAACTTGCAGGCAAACCATTCCTTTGGCACATTTACCCCCAAGAAGACCGGGCACATGAAGCCAAATTAGCTGCCTTTTTAGACCTTTATTTGGAAACAGCAAACCAAGAACTTAGGCTTGCTACGATTGCTGCCATGACCTGGGCAATGCCCAGTCAATGGATTTCCTCTTTAGATGATTGGAGCACCCATGCCCTTACTTGGCGCTTCCAATTGCTGAAAACACAGGGGGATGGTGGCTTAGCCGCCCGCCTCCTTCGTTTTGTAGGCTAAACCCAAGCAATAAAGCGCTGCGGGCGGTTACAATCTTGGTTTTGATATAAACCGCAGAATAGTTACTCTGCACCCAGGAATAGCAAGATGAAAACAGCACAAGAACTCCGCGTTGGTAACGTAGTCATGATTGGCACTGATGCCATGGTCGTTTTGAAGGCCGAATACAGTCGCTCTGGTCGCAACTCCTCTGTTGTGAAAATGAAATTTAAGAATTTATTAACTGGAGCACCTAACGAGGGCGTCTATAAAGCAGATGACAAATTTGATGTTGTCATTTTGGAAAAGAAAGATTGCACCTATTCTTACTTCGCTGATCCAATGTATGTATTTATGGATGGCGAATACAACCAGTATGAAGTTGAAGCTGAGTTCATGGGTGATGCTTTGAACTATCTAGAGGAGGGTATGCCTTGTGAAGTCGTGTTCTACGAAGGTAAAGCACTTTCAGTAGCCATGCCAAACTCACTCGTTCGTGAAATCATCTATACAGAACCTGCAGTAAAAGGCGATACCAGCTCCGGCAAGGTATTGAAGAACGCAAAACTAGCTACTGGCTATGAATTACAAGTACCGCTGTTCTGCAATACTGGCGACAAGATTGAAATTGATACCCGCACTGGTGAATATCGCAGCCGCGCCAATTAAG
>CAJARE010000381.1 GCA_903944255.1 uncultured beta proteobacterium | reverse complement strand
CTTTATTAAATGGCTTTTTTTCAGCAAAGATGCCATAGCCCACTTCAATCCACCATGTATCAAATGTGACATTGCGTAAGTCACCAAATAATTCGAATGTGCGCCTTGCTTCATCGCTGGGAAATTCATTAGTTTCACAAATTGATTGGTAGTGCGGCGATAGCTGCAGGGCATTAAACCAAGTTTCATATAGCGTTCCTTTGGCTCGCTCTAAAGACTCAGGAATGCTGTGGCTCTTAAAACGCACATCCTCAGGCAGCCCTTTGAAGAACAGCTGCACTTGACCAGCCTTGGGTTTGGTGGTCCTTGTGGATGTTGACTTGGCGGGTGATTTAGGTAGTTCCATATTCTTCAAAACCCTAAAAAGAAGCCTCAGATTGGCTTGATCATCTTATTTAACGCGACCAAAAGCACATTGCAAATACGGAAGCGCTAATAAGAAAGGTAACAAGTCATGACAAATTTGATCATTGATTCTACTGTAGCAAACTCAGTAAACCCATCCATCAACTTAGCTGCTCTTGGCGTGCCTAGCAATGTTGTCGTGTCAAACACGACACCTGCTGCTCAGCCTAGCGCATTTGAGCAATTGAAGTCTTTGGAGTCAGCCCGGATTAGCTGGGAAACAGTTGAACTTGCTCAGTCTAATAATCGCTTATATGGCATTTTGAAGCAGGCTTACAGCTTTTATCTGGTGATGAAGCAAGACACTGACAAAGAGGTGCGTAAAGCTAAGCTAGAGGCGATGGAAGCATTTATCGCTGACAAGGGCTATACCAATAGCTTTGGCGCCACAACACACGATATGACTCGTGTTGTTAAGTGTGTATTTGGTGTTGATCGTCGTCGTGTTTCAGCATATTCAATTGCTTTGCGTGAAGCATTGCGACAAGAGGTTGGAGCTGATGACTTGGTTGCATTTTTGCAAGAAAACGGTGGTGTTGAGCAAATTCGTATGGGCGGCACTAAGCCTTTGTCAGCCACTAAGCGAGCTGCGCTAGTTAAAGCCGAAGTAAGCGAAGCTGTTCTAAATACAGTTAAGTTTGATGCCTCAGTAGTGAGCGCAAATGCTGACTGGGTAGATAAGCAAGTGGTGTTTGTGGCTACTTACTTACCTACAGGCGAATTTGAAGTAAATGCTGTTATTCGCCATGATGGGGCAGTTAATACAGCACTAGCGGCTTATTACAGCTCTAAACAGGCAAAGATTCGCGCTGATCTAAAGGCAGATAAGGATGCAGAAAAGGAGCTTGCCAAAGAATTGGCAGGACAAGAAAAAGTCCTAAAGTCTGCAACAAAAAAAGAACAGAAGTTGGCAGAGCAATTTGTAAAAGTGCAAGCTGAAAAAGCTGAGGCTGAGCGTAAAGCGGCAAATTTAGCTCATGTAAGCACTTTGTTTGAAGAAGTAATTGCTTAACAAAAATAAGGGGGGGCGAAAGCCCTCCCTATTCCTTTACGAAATGGAGATCGAAATGAATGGATTAAATCCAAATTGTTTGAATGACTTTTTATTTTCTAGTGCAACTGAAAAGAAGAAGTTGGAATATATTTTGTCTCAAAAAATGCCTTTTCCTTTTGCTGGAAAAAATGGCATTCTTTTGCATGGCACTTGGGGCACTGGTAAAAGCACTTTGGCTGAACTATTGCCTGAATTATTTGAGGCAAGTCATGCTGGTGAATGGAACTTATCGCAAAACATTTGCGAAATGCCTGCAGCAAACCGCGATAGTGTAATGACTGATATGTTTCGTTGTGGTGGTGGTTTAAGCATTACCAGTATTGCAAATGCCGTATATGCAAGTGCTGACAAGGTGTCGCTTTGGCATCAATCTAATTATCATTATTTTGTATTTGATGAGGTGGATAAATTAACTGTTGGTGCTCAGCAATCGCTTAAAGCAGTAATGGGGGTAAAGCGTTGTATGTTTTTCTATACAACAAATTATCTTAATAAAGTGGATGTCGGCGTTCAAAACCGCTGTCACCTTGTAGAAATGAATCAAGTAGTGGATTTAGCCAGCTATGTCCCGCTTGGACAAGCCATTCTTAAAGTAATGGGATTGCCTTCAATGGCGATGAATTCCCAAGCAATTGAAGCTATAGCTGGAAAAGCAAAAGGCTCTATGCGTAATTTTATGGATGAGATAGTTTTTTCAGCAGTAGGTTTAGGCGGTGTTATGCCTCAATAAGCAATATGCAAGACCACAGCCACTGTCGTGCTAAACACGACAGTGGTTTTTTCTTGCCTACCAGCTGGCTAATTCACAATTAGTAGCCAATAACTCAGCTACATTCTTACCAGCTACCGCTCTGCAAGGTTTTGCTGTAAGTTGCCAGCTATCCTCCACTCCCGCATCAGCATCTAAAACACACAGTATTAACTTATTAGTCTTCATATCTAAAGTGCTAAAGCCATACACAGGTGTTTTTGCCTTGCTTACTAAGTCATAACGCACTACCCAACTGACTAGTGTGTCTTTATCGACTTCGTCACGCACTTGATTGACGATATCGAGCTGGTTTTCTTTAGCTAAAAACTCCCAAT
>CAJARE010000380.1 GCA_903944255.1 uncultured beta proteobacterium | reverse complement strand
CCTAAATTAAAGATCCCACTGATTTCAGGATGATCTAAGAAATAGAGATTTACTTTGATGACATCCTCAACTGAAACAAAATCACGACTTTGTTCGCCAGGTCCATAGCCACCATACTCACCGAATAATTTCACATGGCCATTTGCTTTGTACTGGTGATACTGATGAAAAGCTACAGAAGCCATGCGTCCTTTATGGGATTCACGTGGGCCATACACATTGAAATACCTAAAACCGACAACTTGTGCAGTATTCGCTTTTTCAGCAAAGCGCTTGCGCATAACTTGATCAAATAAAAACTTTGAGTAGCCATAAATATTCAGCGGCTTCTCATGCTCACGACTTTCTACAAATACCTCTGAACCCCCATAAGTAGCTGCAGAGGAGGCATATAAGAGTGGTACTTTTTGTTCAGTACAGATATCTAACAAGTCCATGGTGTAGCGATAGTTATTGGCCATCATAAAAATGCCATCTGTTTCCATGGTGTCGGAACAGGCGCCCTCATGAAAGACTGCTTTCACCCTACCAAAGCGACCGCTTCTAAAGGCCTCTAAAAATTCTTCTTTATTGAAGTAATCAATGATGTCTAAATCAGCCAGATTGCGGTATTTATCTGCAGGACGCAAATCGTCAACCGCAATGATATTTTTTTCACCGCGGGCATTTAGCGCCTGAACAATATTAGCTCCAATAAATCCTGCTGCACCAGTTACGATAATAGTCACTGTAGTTCCTCTGAAGTCACGGTTGCAGTACCTAACTTACCAACCACAATACCACCAGCGCGATTCGCTAAGCCCATCGCCTTTTCTATCGGCCACCCAGCTGCTAATGCCACTGCGAGAGTAGCTATTACTGTATCGCCAGCACCAGAGACATCAAACACCTCTCGCGCTTGGGCTTTTACATGACTGACACCTTGCTCTGTAAATAGGCTCATACCTTCTTCGGAGCGAGTTAAGAGCAAAGCTTGAAGGTTTAATGAACGACGCAGATCTTGGGCTCTACGAGTGAGATCTTCCTCACTAGACCATTGACCAACTACTTGGCGTAATTCGCTGCGATTGGGTGTTAAGACTGTTGCGCCTCGATATTTTTCGTAATCTTCACCTTTAGGATCAACCAATACGACCTTCTTCTGGGCGCGCGCCTGCTCAATCATATGAGCTACTTGGCCCAAAGCACCCTTACCGTAGTCAGACAAAATCACGACATCAGCGCTACCAATAAGCTTCTCAAAGCGCTCCAATTTATGGGCCAATGCTTGTGCGCTAGGAGTTTCTTCAAAATCCAAACGAATCAATTGCTGCTGACGTGCGATCACGCGCAATTTCACAATGGTGGGAACTTTGGCATCAATTTCTAGCTGACTATTAACACCGCTAGCCTTTAACAGTTCAACCACCCGCTTGCCAGGCTCATCATTACCTGCAATTCCTAAAATAGTTGTTTGTGCACCTAGAGCTGCAACGTTACGCGCCACATTAGCAGCGCCGCCTAAACGTTCATCAATTTTTCCAACCTGTACGATAGGAACAGGCGCCTCGGGTGAGATCCGATTGGTATCACCGAACCAATAGCGATCCAACATAACATCGCCCACCACTAGTAAACGTGTTTTAGAGAACTGTTCTCGATTAGCTTTTTCCACTTCAGACTTTTCTAATATTTTTATTGACTATTGATATTTTGCCGCTTTAATTATGTCGTCCAATGCCTAGATATTCAATACCTAACTCTTGCATAGCGCTAGGCTCATAT
>CAJARE010000379.1 GCA_903944255.1 uncultured beta proteobacterium | reverse complement strand
CGCCTTGAGATCCTTGACTACCCCCAAAAGATGGTGTGTATTGGTACCAAAAATGACTTGCCCCAAACGATCCTTGATGGCGTAACCCACTACTAAGGCCTCAATACTTTGAGTGGCAAGGACTTTAATCTGTAGAGTCACGCTCTGGCCAACACTTACAACCTCAATGGATTGGCCTGAGGCATCAAGCACTGCTACCTCTACAATATTTACCTCGCCACTACCAGAGACCAACTGCGTTTTACCCTGTGCAGTAGTGAGCAGTTCGATGTTGTAACTCTCTTTTTCCGCCAGAAGGGCATTGTAATAATCCATCACAGCCTCGGGCTTATCTTCCATGACGAGCCTGCCCCCATTGAGCAAAATGGCGCGGTCACAAATAGACTGAATCGCCGACTTATCATGACTCACAATTAATAGAGTCGTTCCTAGCGCACGAAATTTGCGAATGCGATCAAAACTCTTGTGCTGAAAGTAGGTATCGCCCACCGATAAAGCCTCATCAATAATCAGAATATCGGGACGGCTTGCGGTAGCTACACTAAATGCCAGCCGCATTTGCATCCCGCTACTATAGATCCGTACAGGCTGATCAATGTATTCACCAATCTCTGCAAAGGCCTCTATCTCTGGCATGAGTTCCGTGATTTCATGCGTCTTTAAACCCAATAGCTGCCCTGCCATAAAGACGTTTTGCCTACCTGTAAAGTCCGGATGAAAGCCCATGCCCAACTCGAGCATTGCAGCCACCTTACCAGTGACACTGACAGAACCTTCAGTAGGTGCAATGGTGCCTACTAACATTTTGAGCAAGGTGCTTTTTCCGGCACCATTGATGCCAATAATGCCAATCGCTTCTCCCGGCTCCACCACAAAATTTATATCCTTTAACACCCAATGACTGGTATGCAACGGGCCATACTCGGGTAGCAATGCTTCTGCTAAGCGCATGCCCCGCGTGGGGTAATTTTTATAGGACTTACCTAGTCCTGATACAGAAATTTTACCCATCACAGCTCATCCATCAGATCATGTTGATGGCGCTTAAATAAACCCACAGCCCACCAACTCAGTAGTAGAGCCACAATCAAGGGGAAGAGCAAGGACTCCCAGGCCGGTAGTTGACGGTAGACTGCAATTTTATGCAGCGCAGTTATCAGCGGCGTCATGGGATTGAACTGCAAGAGCATCTGCACTTTGGGCGGAAGAATATCGATGAAGTACACAATCGGCGTGAGCCAAAACCAAAATTGCAAAAACACGGCATAGACCTGCCCAATATCTCGATAGAACACATTCAAAATTCCCAATCCCAGTCCTAGTGCCAAAGCCAGCAAAGACATAATCAGAAAAATGGGAATGACTGCTAAAAATATCTTGCCGGGGAAATTGCTAGTAAGCTTTAAGAAAATAACAAATAGGCCAAAAATAATCGCAAAATTAATCCAGGCATTGATCAGCAAAATAATCGGCAAGCAGATTTTTGGAAAATGAATTTTCTTAAGTAAGTTGGCATTCTCCAGAAAGAGATTTAAAGCGCGACTGGTAATTTCAGAAAATAGACTCCAGCTTAATATGCCCATGCAAAGATAAATGCTATAAGAAAATGGCCCCGTCACATTAGGCAGTTTGGCTTTCATTAAATGGGAAAATACCACCGTATAGACAAAAATCATCGCCAAAGGATTTAACAAAACCCAAAAAATTCCCAAGACCGAGTTTTGAAACTTTGCTCGAAATTCCCGCTTGACAGATCCCAAGATGAAATCTCGATAAAACCAAATGGATTTAAT
>CAJARE010000378.1 GCA_903944255.1 uncultured beta proteobacterium | reverse complement strand
GCTTGTCACTTCAAAGCAGTCTTTTCATTACTTAGTTACCGCAGGCAAATATCGACCCAAAGGAGACTGTCGAAAATGCATTTCTAGCAATACCTAAACCTAGATTGATCTTTGGTTAACTCGCTTAGATAAGAAATGGCTGGAGTAGAAAATACGGTAAAAGGCCTATCCAATGCACCCAAGTTTGAGAAATTGGCAAACTTTAATGAACTCCATAAAGGTAATGTCAGTAGAGCCTACTTCAGACTAGAGCCGCAATAGTAGTGGCGAGATATAACTATCTCTCACCTTCCTGCTCAGCCTCGACCAGCATAGCTACAAGCGAGAATAATCCCTCTTCTTCAGCATTCTCCGAAATCTCATCTAATGGTGCCCCTGCATCAATTAACTTTGCGGTTTCACTACTAGCTGGCAAGTCTTTACGAAAATCTAGTAATCGACGCCTCACAATATCAAGCGCATTGCCATCAGGCTCTTCACCAACTTGAAGTACCTCAAAGATTGCTCCAGCAATTTCATGCATACCTTCTTCAGTAGCTGCCGAAGCAATTTTCTCGGGAGACAAACCAGCATCTATTGCTAATGCTGTCTTACTGTTACTAGGAATAGAGCCACGAGCTTCATCAAGAATGCGTTTAATAGTATCCATTTTATGAGACCTTTATTAAAAAATTGAACTGTACTCAGTATATGCAGGTCTTACTCGGCCATCCTTATGCTTGATGACCGTTCCTATCGTAATAAATACGAGCGGCTCATCATCACCCTGTAATTTGAAAAGCTTTTTCATCTCCGAACTGTACAAAGCATGTCCACTAGATAAACCAGCCCCATAACCCATTGCGTGCGCTGTCAGAATTACGTTTTGAATGGCACAACCAGCAGAGATTAGCTTTTCATTGCGGGGAATATTGTTATCACCAGTGCCGTACTTAGCAACTACCATAAGCAGATAAGGACCTCGCAATGCTTTGCTGTGCGCCTCGTCTAACTGCTCTGGTGTTGCACCTGGATCACGCTCTTTTAAATTATGTGAAAAGACTCTGCCCAATAATGCCCTACCCGAATCTGAAACCTCATAAAAATGCCATGGAGTTACGAGACCATGATCAGGCGCCGTTCCTGCAGCCTCTAAAATAATTTTCTTTTGCTCCTCAGTTGGCCCAGGATCAACCAATCGTTTTGGAGAAATATGATGCCGCGTACGCATCAACTCTGAAACTAACGGAACTAAGTCTTCCATCTCTTTATCCATTTAATAATAAAAAAGGGGTGAGAAAACTCACCCCAAATTCAAGACTTGATCAATTAAACATCAGCATATGCTCTGCGTTTAAAGGAAACCGTACGCTTAAAGTCGCTCATTGAACCAACACGTTTAATGTTGGCGTAGGTGCCTTTGTAGTAAGGAATCACGTTTCGATCAACCCACTCTGTAGTTACGTCCCCCGCAATACCTTTGACATAACCAAAGAGCATGAAGGTCTGCTTGGGCTTAGCATCTTTAACGGGATAAGCCATGGCAAAGGTAGAGCCGTAGTCATTAAATACCTCAACCACATCACCCGCACTAATTCCAAGCGCAGAAGCATCGCCTGGATTAATTTCAAGATAGGCCATCGGGTAACGACCACGTACAAACTCGTTGTACTGATCGTGATAGGCCGTTTGCCATACCTCATTAGCACGTCCGTTGTTAATCCAGAAAGTGTATTTTTGCTTTTGACTCTCAACTGGTTTAGGCAAGCCTGGCCATGGAGAAGGCTTGAAGTGCGCTTTACCATCGCTGGTGTCGAACTTGTTATCAGCGTAAATCATTGGGGTACCAATAAGCTTATCTCCTTGCACCTCTTTAATTGGTAACTGAACACCGTTATTACCCGCCTTAGCCAATAACGCATAAGTAGCCATATAACCAGTATCACCACCTTGAGAATCAATTGGGCCGGCACCCGGGCGGCCTGCTTGACGGAAGCCATCGTTAAACGCATCTTCTTCAGTCTTCCAATCAAATCCGGAGAAGCGTTTAGCCATTGCAGCGTTACCCTCTTTCTCGTATTGCGCTTTAATGGTGTTAGCCACCATAGCTGCAATGATGCAGTCAGGTTTTGCTTCACCTGGTGCATCCATAAACTTCTGAGATAAACGAATACGACGCTCACCATTCATTGAGGTGAGATTCATCTCACCTGGCTGGGTTGCGGGCAACATCATATGTGCCGCTTCTTTAAGGGAGGTTGGATACAAGTTAATGCTTGCCACAAACAATCCGCCACGCGATGTCGCATCGTAAATAACATTAACCATTTCCTCAGGCGAAGCGCCGCGAGCCTTAGACATCGCCTCTTTAACAATCTGAGAACGCTTAAGAACTACTTCTCTTAATTGCTGAGCATTATTCGATGTTTGAAAATTATTACAGGCCCACCAAGTCATCATGCGGCCATTGCCTTTAATAATTTCTTGGTCAATGTATATCTTCTCGCCAGTTGGATGAGGAGGACGTGTATAGCCTTCCTGGTGTCCGCCCATACGTACAACTCCAGTACCACGGCGCCCAACGTTATGAGTCGCAATCACTAAGTCTACTAAAGCAGATTGGATGAGGTAATTATCATTACCCCAAATAATGCCTTTTTCATAGGAGTGCATAGCCCGCGGCATTGCGCCATTGGATTTTGGCTTATAACTCCACTCTGCTGCTTTTTTGATTTTATCAATAGATACGCCGGTGATCTTGCTGCACTCTTCTAGAGACAACTTATTAGCTTTAGCAGCCTCATCAAAGCCTTTCGTATGTTTAGCAATAAAGTCTTTATCAATCCACCCTTGTTCAATCACATAGGTGAATAAACCATTGAATAAGGCGATGTCTGTTCCAGGCTGAATATCAAGGTGTAGCGTACGATCCTTTGCCTGCAATTCACATAATGAGATGGTGCTGTTTTTACGTGGGTCAACAAAAATGACCTTGCCCTCACCTACTGGCTCACTACCAAATATTTTCTTCTTCTTCTCGACTGTTGAGCCAATGATATTTGGCAACCAATGATTTAAGAAGTAGTTCGTTTGAGTCTCATAGGGATTGCCGCCAATTGCCCATACAACGTCGGCCAGCTGAGCATCTTCATAACTATTATTAAGCTCCCCAATACCCATCTCACGAGTAGCATGGCACTCAGAGTTATAAGCTGGACGGTTGTGAATACGTACTGATGGTGTTTGAATAGCGCTAAACATCAACTTGCCAGAGCCCCAAGTGTTTTCAAAGCCACCGCCTGCACCGCCATGGTCAAACGCAGAATAGAAAACTGAACGAGGTCCATCTTTATCAATAATTTTCTTGATAAGACCTGCATAAACAGCCATGGCGTAATCCCAAGTAGTATCAAGCCACTGATCACCTGCATAGAACTGGGGCAACTGTAGTCGCTCTTGTGTAATTCCTTGTGGGTTATACATATACGTAGCCATCTTGCCGCCACGAGTCGAACTCAGCCCGCTATTTACAACACATGCTTTGTCCGGAACAATCATGATGTTTGAACGCTTACCGCTCTTATCCACCACAGTATTAGTCATTGCCGGGGTTAATGTCACAGCCATTGGTGGAAGTTGAGTGCGGAAATCTAAACCTAAGGCATTTTGATTGGGGGCTCTACCGCCCTCTTTATTCGCATCCCACTTGTACACGTTATATCCACATCCTACGATGCAGAAATGACATGTCATATTGGTTTTTTGGGCATCAACTGGAGGCAATGCAATACGATCATTAAAGGTTGTCATGGCAATTGTCCTGTCTTAAAGAATGTTAGAAGCGCGGCCATAAATGAGGCCATTCACACCAACCGCCTTAAATGAATCCGTACCAGCATCATATTTAAGCTCAATTTTTGGTAGATTCTCGGTTGCTTGTCCACAAACCATTTGACCTAGATGCTCCGGATCAAAAACACTAAAGTGACATGGGCATTTAAAAGTCTTAGCCTGCTGATCGTAGTTAACTGGGCAACCCATATGCTGACATAAGGTGCTGTAGGCAACAACGTCATTATTTGGGCCAACGCCACCTGCAACAGGGCCATCCATTTTGATAGCCACACAAGGGGAACTAGCATCAGGGTAATTAAAGGCAACTGGAGTATTTACTTTCATACCAGCCGCTTTTCCAATACTACGTTCTGGATAAGGTAAAACTGCGCCACCAACAGAAGCCGCATTTGCAGGAGTACTAACTAGACTTGCAGCAGAGCCAACCGCTACCGCAGAGCCAATACCAGTTACCTTTAAAAAATTACGCCGACTTTCATTTGATTCCATTACTCACCCCCTTTTAAAAGTTAGGACAATTTATGAAATTAACTGTACGCTTTAAATTTCGATGGGAATAGAAATTATGACAAGTGATTACCCTTAATTTTTTGCGGTGCAATAAATTAGAAGCGTGGCATGCGTGAACTAATTAATTAACTGGCGCCTTATGGCCGTTCTCCGCCGATCAGGCGCCACAAAAAAACTTAACTGAACGGCAGAAATGGGATGTAAAGCAGACTTTTCGCTTATCAGACAACAGTATCGGCAACTCTTCTCGCCCGCATCACCCCGTATCTAGTTGCATCCCAAGCATGGTCTTCTGCATCGGTATCCACATCTTCCGGGTTCAATGAATCTGGCGGTAGTTGAGGAATAGTTCTTAGCCAATGCCTACAGGTTGAGAAGATCTTGAGTCTGTCTTCAGCTAGTAGCCGGATAATTTCTTGGGCTCCGTTTACTCTGCTTCTGGGTGCGTTATAGGCTTCGGTCCATTTGACCCCTTTCTCTCTGAAGATTTGACCTATGGATCTTTCTGCACCAATCTTCGAGAAGATAGATGGGTCAGCTAAGTTCATGCGGTATTCATAGCCAAGACGTTGGTCGTGTATTTCGATCTTCTTTATTTTTTCAGCAACTACCGTTGCATCTTCTCTGGTGCCGGTGTTTTCTTTATCACCATATCCATAGAGTTCTCTCCATAGGTAATAGACTCCATCATTAGATAGTGCGAACCAATACACGGCGTATGGTCTGGCATAACCCCAATCCATAGATCGCCATACTTTCCATGTTGGCGGTATAGCAAAAGGCTCTACAACATGCTTAGAGGGCTGCCATACGCCTTCCAAGAAACTTCCCACGTGGATATCCCAATCACCCTCTAACCAGGCTCTGCGTCTGTTTGGATCGCTTAGAGACTCCAGACTCATAAGGTAGTTTGGGTCGTTTTTTAATAGATGGGTGTTCTCATAAATCGTTGAATGAATTCTCACCCTAGGTAATGCGCCCTCTTGCCTGATGATTTGCCCCGCTGGAATACTTCCAATCTGAAATCGCTCCTTTACTGATGCATGTCCTACTCCAAATGGATTGCATGTTGCCCTCACCATCCTAGGGATTCCGGGTTGCGAAGATC
>CAJARE010000377.1 GCA_903944255.1 uncultured beta proteobacterium | reverse complement strand
TGGAGAAGCCTGCAGGATTAGGGGCGTTGGCAATTACCGTTAAGCCACCACCAGTGAGTGCACCCGAAACCAATGAATATTTAAATTCATCGGACAGTCCATCCACTAGCGACCCTAAATAGGTGAGCGCAGCATTATCAGTGACTGCAGTCAGAACAGTGGCGCCGTAGTAAACCGAAGTCGCGTCTAGATTCACCAAGAGGGATTGCAACCACCATTTTTGTTGTCCGCCTAAAACCACCAGACCGGCCAAGAAAAATGCTACCAATAAACTTTCACGAATAATCAGCTTATTTTGGTAGCGTCCATAGGCTGCGGTATAACCCACAAAAAATAAGAATAGGCCCATAAATAAAACCGAGTGGTGCACTGATATCACCACCCCAACTAAAAACGCTAAATGAATTGCGATCACACCAAATGGAATCGCATCAATTTTTTTCTCATTAGGCTCGATGCTAAAGGCATTTAATTCTTTAAAAAAGATCAAGACGAGCAAGAAAGAATTAGTAGCAACGGCAAGCGCAGAACGCCAGCCAAAGTTCTGCAGCATAAATAAGAGATCCCAATTCCAGGTAGTCGCTACCATCAAGATGGGAGGGGCTGCATAAGGAGTTAATGCGCCGCCAATCGAAATATTCACAAACAGTACGGCAAGGGCCGCATACATCAGTTTAGGTGAAATGTGCTTCGAAAAATAGTAATTACGCAGTAGCAAAGCGGCTACCGTCATGGCAGCAGGCTCTGTAATAAATGAACCGAGTAAGGGCACTAGCGTGAGTGTGACCCACAAAAATCCAACCGACTTCTTAACGGGCAGTAAAGCAGTCACACGTAATACCAAGAAAAGGCAAAACTCTAAAACCGGTTTACTCGCTGCGATGATCATGATCACAAAAACAAATAGCGGTTCAGTAAAGTTTAGTTTCTCAAGATAGGCGATAGTCGCCTCATGTCCGCTGTAGACAAAAAAGAATGACACCAACACCATCGCCCAAAAACCAAACACCACCTCAACCTCACCAAGCAAATGCCAAATACCAGAATGGTTTGGATACTTGTGTGCCAGGTGCTCAAAAAACTTTGTTGAAAAAGTATGTATCACCGCCACTGCAAAGATGGCGCTACTGACAATATTGATTGTGGTTGGAGTCATTCTGATAAGTATAAAGATGAAATCGGGATTATTTGGGGTTCTGCAGAGTTTGATGAGCAATAAAAAACCCGCTCCGAAGAGCGGGTTGATAAAGCCTCGGGAATGAACCCGAGAAGCAATCTGACTACTTAAGTAGCTTGCGTATTGATATCACCACGCAAGGTTGGGTAACGTACATGATCGATCAACTCTTGAATATCTTTACGTGGGGCTGGGGTTACCAAGCTCACCAAGAAGATCAATGCAAAACCAAGTGGTATGCCGAATACGCCGGCCGAAATTGGCTGAATACCGTACCAAAGTTCGACTGGTGATGTAACGCCAAACACACCGCGCAACCAAGGCTGAGTCATCACCATGTAGTAGAAGGTTAAGCCTAAACCGCCAACCATACCAATACATGCACCCGCTTTTGTAGCGCGCTTCCAGAAAATACCGAGGGTAAGTGCCGGGAAGAACGCTGCGCCAGCAAAGGAGAATGCAGCACCCACTAAGAACAAGATGTCAGCCGGTTTCTGGGCAGCCACATAAGCGGCGGCCAGAGCAACAAGTAACAAGAGTGCTTTAGAAATCAAAACACGGGTGCTAGCAGGAGCATTTGGGTTGATCATTTTGTAGTAGAGGTCATGTGACAAGGCATTTGCAATGGTCAACAATAATCCGTCCGCTGTTGACAGAGCAGCAGCCAAACCACCAGCAGCCACCATGCCTGAGATCACGTATGGTAAACCACCGATTTCTGGGGTTGCCAGAACGATGATGTCACCACCAATAGTCATTTCAGCGAGCTGGAAGATGCCATCTTTATTAATGTCAGCTACCGATAACAAAGCAGGGTCAACCTTATTCCACTGGCTGATCCAGGCCGGCAGTTGATCAAATGGCGTTCCGACCAGCATCGTAAAGACCTCATACTTCACCAAGACAGCTAAAGCAGGCGCGGTGAAGTACAGCAAGAAGATGAAGAACAAGGACCATGTCACCGATTCACGTGCTTGCTTTACCGACGGAGTCGTGTAAAAACGCATCAGAATGTGTGGCAATGCCGCTGTACCCACCATCAAACAGAAGATCAATGCTAAGAAGTTACGACGTGATGTATCAAATGCCGCACGTGCTTTCTCATCACCTGCAGGATCACCCGCAAACTGCTGAGCATGGCGTGGCATATTCGCAAGCGGCTTAGAGCGATTCTCTGCTCCAGTTCTGCCAGCTGTCCAAGCCTTTTTAGCAGCTTCAGCATCTTTTGGAACAGCAGCTAGTGCTTTTTCTGCAGCAGCTACTTCTTCCGCAGGTGCATTTGCAGCCTTCAGATCAGCAACTTTTTTCGTAGCAGCTTCTTTATCAGCAGCGAGTGCAGCAGGAACGTCTTTTAATTTTTCAGCAAAAGCGTCAGCGCGTGCTTTGAAAATAGCGCGAACTTCTAACTCTTTTGGATCTTTAATTAATTCTGCTTCTTTCGCTGTAACTTTTTCCAACTGGTATCCATAGATCAGCTGTGGAAGTGGGTTATTCGTTTGCTTTACTGATAGCCAAACCACTGGAATCATGTAAGCAATGATCAAGATGATGTACTGAGCAACTTGAGTCCAAGTCACCGCACGCATACCACCTAAGAACGAACATACCAAAATACCAGCCAAGCCTAAGAAAATACCAATCTCAAATGGCACACCAGCCAAACGGGTTGTGATCAAACCAACACCGTAAATCTGCGCAACCACATAAGTAAAGGAGCATAAAATCGCCGCAAAAATTCCGATAAAGCGTGGAAGATTACCGTCATAGCGCGCACCCAAAAAGTCTGGGATCGTGAACTGACCGAATTTACGAAGATAGGGCGCTAAGAACAAAGCCACTAAACAGTAACCACCTGTCCAACCCATAATGAAGGCTAAACCGCCGTAACCGGTTAAGTACAAAGTACCAGCCATACCGATAAACGACGCAGCTGACATCCAGTCAGCACCCGTTGCCATACCGTTATAGAGTGCCGGAACTCGACGTCCAGCTACATAGTATTCTGCAGCGTCATTGGTTCGACTCATCACGCCAATACCGGCGTAGAGCAAAACAGTTGCGCCCAAAAAGATGTAGCCAATCATCGCACGGCCTAAGCCCATTTGCTCTGCAATACCCAAAATCACAACGAAGGCTATGAAGCCCCCCGTATACCAACCGTAGATTTTGTTTAGGCCCTTTTTAAAATCGGCATTAGATCCGCCGCCCCCAAACACACTGCCATCACCACTAGGTGTCATTCCGGCCATGATTATTCCTCCTCCACTTCAGCGCAACCATATTCTTTATCAAGATTGTTCATGTAATGCGCGTAATAGGCAATGATCAGAACGTAAACCACCAATGCGCCCTGTGCACCAACCCAAAAGCTAAACGGCCAACCAAAAAAGTTGAAGTTCCACTCGCGCGCTTCATATCCAACAACATAGGTGACAACAAACCAGATGGCTAACAAGAATGCTGTCATCCTCAGGTTTTTTTGCCAATATTGCTTGTGCGATTCTGTTAATTGCATAACAGTTTCTCCTTAAGTTAAAAAAATACTTCTACACCAATTGCCTTTTACTAAAAACTTCTAAGCAGCTAAACCAGTTTCCCTCTCCAGCTGCTTAGCAAATTTTGGTTCAAACTCTTTTAAATGACGAATAATTTTGGTCGCCTCATCAGGCTGATTGCGCTCGACATAAACCCGCGCGAGTTGATACCAAGCGTAAGGGCTCATTGGCTGCAGTTGAGTATTCTTCTTGAGGGCTTTAATCGCCTCATCAAAGCGTTGCAATTGAATCAGAACCAAGCCAAGACCATACCAAGCTTGATCTAACTTTTCATTGATTTTGAGGGCTTGCCGAAAACTGTGCTCAGCATCCTGAATTTGACCGACTTCCTCTTGTAAGAAGCCGAGGTTATACCAAGTGGCTGCTGTGGCGTCTGAAGACAACATCAGACGCTTGTAGTCAGCAATAGCGCCTTCTTTATCACCGCACTCGGTTTTCAAATAGGCAAGGCTGTTAATGACATAAGGATCATTCGGAAACTGCTTAAGCATTTCTTCAAATACTTCCATTGCCTGATTTTTCATTCCCACTACGATCAGTGCAGATGCACGCCACTTCAGAATGTGCCAAGCGAGCGAGTGTCTTTTTATTGGCATTCTGCGATCCCAATCGTGAGGCAATGCTCAATCTTTGCTATCGTCACCGCTATATAAAGAATGCCAACAATACAAAATGCCACAAATGGAATTTGGCTATCCACAATTTGCTTTGGAGAAATCAAACGTGCAAGTGCTGTCCATGGCTTGTTCACCATACCAATCAGTTGATAAAACAAATTGGTATGCCTGCCTTCTCCAGCCAATACATAAAGCAATCCCTGACCAGCTAATCCAAGGCCGCCAATATATAAAAGCAATTGAGCAATATTTAAAAATAAAAGCAAAAAGAATCTCCGAAAGTTACATTCGTACTAATAAACCGAATTATGTTGACTTTAGTTAGCCTGATGTATCGGTGCTTTCCCGAATAAAACCTTACACAATCAAAGGTTTATAGGGGCTATTTTTAACGTGGTAACCAGCTAGCCTGACGTGAAATATCCCTTAGATTAGCCCATGAATTGCCCTCTTTTAATAGATAGGGCCATAGGCGCATTAACAGTTCTGCTGTAGCAAAGGTGTCTGATGCAGCTTGGTGACGAATTGCGCAATCAATCCCAAAATGGCTTAGCCAGTCATCAAGTGATCGCAGACTAGGGTTTACCCCAGTAATTTTGGCGAGCGGTTCAATATCTAGCCATTCGTTTTGCAAGGGCTTGAGACCATATGAGGAATAAGCCTTATTAATCATCCCCTCGTCAAAAGCAGCATGAAAGGCTAGCAAGGGGCAATGACCTACCCATTGCCGAAATTCTTCTAAGACCTCAACTGGTGGCCTACCATCGGATTGCGCTTGCGCTCCAATATGATGAATCAAGATATTGTCTTTATTGCTCGGCAAATCTTGCTTTAGAACAGCTTCATAACTATCGCCAATAACAATAGACACTCGCCTAAAGTCAGTACTAACTTCTACGGCAACTCCAGCAATAGCAAGCAGGTAGTCTGAATGTAGATTAAGGCCGCTGGTTTCGACATCGAGCACAATCCAACGCCGCGATTCCGGTGTAGCCTCTTTAAAAAGGCTACGCATACTATCGAATAAGGAAAGCTTCCGAATATTAGCCAGCATAGTCTAGCTGTAGATGCTGCTGTAATGAGCGCACCTTTGAGAGCGCCTCTTTCAAAATACTGCGATCTACGATATTGAGTTTCTCAATATCAATCACGTTTGGATTACCCCCTATCTTCGCTTCGCCAATCTGAGCTGCTAAACGCAGTGTTTGTAAAAACTCGAAAGCCGTAATCCAGGAGGCGCTCTCTGACTCAGGAACATTTAAGGCACGGCCAATCGCAGCTAAACGCTCGCGGGTATTAATTGCTTCAATACCGAAGGCCAAGGAATAAATTCGCGCTACATCCACAATGATCGCAGTTCCCTGCATCTTTAAATCAATCGTTTTTTGACCATCGATCTCCTTGGGCTCAATTGCGCCAAACCAATTTAAGGGGACGCGGATATTGAGGGAGTTGTCAGCCATTAACTTGATAAACCGAGGCGTAGCTGCGGCTTTGGTTCGAACATAGTCTTTAAGTGGAATCAATAAATCGGGGTTACCAGCCAACACCCGGAAATCAAAAAAGATGCTGGCATTGAGTAAATCCTGGGGATTGCCCTGCTCAATCCAACGGGAAAAGCGAATGAGCCATTCATGTTGAGTAAGGCAGAGCTCTGGGTTGCTCGCCATGATGTTGCCCTTGCAAAGTGGGTAACCGCATTCATTGAGCGCTTGATTCACTTCGCCAGCAAAACGCAGAAACACCTCGCGCTGACTCTCTGGCGCGGAATCGGAAAATACCAAGGCATTATCTTGATCGGTTGCAATGGTTTGTTCGCTACGCCCTTCAGAGCCTAAGGCGATCCAAGCAAACTGGGTCATATTCAATTGATGTTTAGCAGCATAAATCTCAATTAGTCTTACTGTGAGAACATCATTTAAATGACTAATCAGCGTAGTGAGCTGCCGCGCCTGAACGCCTTGACCTAATAAGTTACGCGCAAATGTACGGATATCGTCTGCACACTTCTGCAGTTGAGCAAGATCATCTGTTCCGCGGATTGCAGAGCTGATATTGCTGAGTGAGAGCCGTTGCAAGGAAAACAGGTCGCGCTCTGAAATAATGCCAACCAGCTCACCGCGATCCAAAACAGGCAGGTGCCGAATATGAAAACGGGACATTAATAAACCCGCCATTTCAGCAGTGTCATCGACAGTCAAGGTTTTTACATCTGGCGTCATCACCGCAGAGATAGGTGTACTCAAATCCAAATCACTCAAAGTAACGCGTGATAGCACATCGTAACGCGTCAAAATTCCTAAAATAGTATGCTGATCTTCCACTATCAGAATAGATCCCACTTTTTTTTCATCAATGAGAGTCAAGGCTTCGCGTAAGGATTTGTTGGGGCCAATAGTCAGTGGTTTTTTAAGAGCTAGATCGCCCACCCTACTTTCTAATGATTGTTCTGCAAGCGCCTGAGATGCAAATGCATTACGTAAGGCAATACGTGATTCTTGAAGTAATCCCCAAATCCGATTATTCAAAAATTCACTAAAGGGTATCGATTGAGACGCCAACTGACGCATTGCTTCTACTGGAAACAATAAACAAAAACAATCATCTACTGCACTATAAGTTGTGGAGACTGGTCGATTGGCAAATGCAGAGCCAATCGAAAATAAACTTCCTGCGTCAAGTAAAAAAGCGGTCTCTTCAATTCCAGGAATATCTCGTCGCCCCGATACTCGTCCTTGTCGAATCAGATATAAGAATTGCGGGGCACCGTCTGCTGGCGACAGAATGACCTCTTTGGGCGCAAAGTAAGCTTCGCTAGATGCCGTAAGAAAAAAATCAACATCCTTTTGGGCCATCTTTGAAAACGGCAGGCCTTGCATAAGCTGTTGACGTAAGTTTTGAACGAGGCTATGCGAAGCAGGATAAGTAATATTACTTTTTTCGGCCATTGATGGATCCGTTTTCAAAAGAAAAGGTTTCTGTTTGATCAATCAACCCATTGTGCATTGGGTTTACTTTAGTCTCAACACTGCTATTGGGGGCACTACCGTAGCCTGGCATGATGCCATTGGGTGCTTACAAGTCTATGATTTATAAGCACTTTAAGTATTTGGTGGCGAATCAGGGATTTGAACCCCGGACCTGCGGATTATGATTCCGTCGCTCTAACCAGCTGAGCTAATTCGCCGAAAGAGTGATTTTAGCTTATTTGGATAAACCGATCAATTTTATTTAGTTCTATTTAGTGCGTGAGGAGAGCTTTTTATAGACCTCCTGGACAAAAATCCAGAGGGCAGGCAAACCTGGAATCACAATCATTGCAAGAGCGACTAGGGAAAAATTACTCTTTACCCAAGGATGATCGCCAATGATGAAGCCAAGGCTCGTCAAACTACAAACCCAAAGAATGCCACCGGCAATATTGTAAAAAGCAAATACCGAGTAGCGCATATGGGCAACGCCAGCCACAAAAGGGGCAAATGTTCTTATGAATGGCATAAATCGGCCAAGAACAATCGTTATAGGGCCGTACTTCTCGTAAAAAGCATGGGCCTTATCAAAAGCATTGCGATTAAACCAGCGTGAGTTTTGCCAAGAAAAAACCCTGTCTCCAATATAGCGTCCGATGGAGTAGTTCAAAGCATCACCGATGATGGCTGCAGTGGTTAGCAATCCCATCAGCAAAAATAAATCCAAGCCTCCTACTGCGGCAATCGCACCTGCCACAAATAACAAGGAGTCTCCAGGTAAAAATGGCATCACCACAAAGCCTGTTTCAACAAAAATAATAGCGAACAGCAAAGCGTAAATCCACATACCCCACTCATTAGCCACCAGCGCTAAGTTTTTATCGAGGTGAAGAAATAAATCTAAAAGATAAGAGAAATCCAAAAGAGAATCCTTGAAGGGGGGGCGAGTGCTTCCGAGTGACGCTAGTATTGTAACAAATGCCGTTCTAGAAGCCGTTTAAATTCTCTCGATCGTCTTTGGCATTGAAGAATGTTACAGTTTTCCAATCTAGACTCATTTGAGATACAGGTACTAAAGCACTTAGGAAGTTTCTTGTTGCATCTATTCTTACTTTTACGAAAAACGACATGATCAAAACATCAAATCTATTTATAAAAACTCTTTTGATGAGTATCTGCGTTTTAGTCACCCTATTTTCAATGGGCTGCTCTAAGTCAGACAACAAGTCTTCCAAGATTTTGCAAGTGGCAATCTCACCCTCTATTCCGCCATTTACTTATGAAGAAAATGGCAAGACCGTTGGGGTTGATTTAGAGATCTTCAAGGGATTTTGTGAATCGCGTGGCTATACCTACCAATTAAAAGCATATGACTTTCAAGGGATGCTTGGCGCTGTTGCTAGTGGACAAGCAGATGTTGCCTTCTCTGGAATTTCTATCACACCAAAACGCATGGAAGTGATGGACTTTTCTAATCCCTATGTACAAAATGCTTGGGACTTAATCAGCCTCACCAAACGTAATATTCGTATCACTGAACTATCGCAAATTAAAAATTACTCTATTGGCTTTCCAAGTGGTGCAGTCTTTATGGGTTACATCGAAAATGAATGGGCGCCTAAAGGAATTTACCCTGTTAATAAGATTAAGCTCTACCCATCAATGAGCGAGGTGCTCACCGACCTGAATAACGGCAACCTAGATTTAGCTTTTGTCGATAACTCCATGCTACTAACCTATGTCAATAAGATGAAGATGCCTTTGGCCACTAGCTATGAGATTCCTTATGCCGATCAATTAGGCTTTGCTTTTGTGAAGGGCTCGCCTATTAGAGAAGACTTCAATAAATACCTCACTGAATTAGGTCCAGACAAAATCAAAGCGATGGAAGAAAAATGGAGCAAGTAATGCTCAGTCACATGGGTACGATCTAATGCGTCTTCTGTCTATCTCCAGCGGTAAGGTGGCTCCATTATTTGGTAATCACCATCCCGATTACAAATCCGTTGCTTCAGCAATTCGTAAAAAGACGGTCAGCGATCTTAGTAATCCGACCTTGATTGAAATTACCCAGCTTGGTGTTCAGGGTGATGAGCAGGCCGATCTCAGCGCCCATGGAGGTCTTGAAAAAGCGATCTATGTATACCCCATTGAGCATTACTCTTTTTGGAATACTTTGCTCACTCGCGAAACTAAAAAATCAGTGAATCTTCAGGCCGGGGCGATTGGTGAAAATTTCACCATTGAAGGCCTGCTAGAAACTGAAATATTTGTTGGTGACAAATTACAAATAGGCGAACTCGAGTTTTCCGTAGTCAAATTGCGCGAGCCCTGCTTTAAGTTCAATGCTGCGATGGGCTACAAAGGTGCTGTCAAAGCGATGTTGCAATCAGGATTCTCCGGCTGGTATATGAGAGTGAACAAAGCTGGGTTTCTAGCACCAGGCTCGAAGATTACCGTCATTCCGGGTACAAGACAAACTTCTATTGCTCAGCAAAACCAAAATCTATTTACGCAACACAATCAACGCGATTTGTGGGAATAAAAAAACCCGACCATTTCTGATCGGGTTTCTTATTGCATACAGACTAAAGCAACTTAGTCCTTAGCGTAAATATCTACATC
>CAJARE010000376.1 GCA_903944255.1 uncultured beta proteobacterium | reverse complement strand
CGCTTATTTGCAGAAACACCATTTCAAGGGAAAAATTTATCCAGTGAATCCTAGGGTGGAAGAAATCGCCGGCTTAAAGTGCTATCCCGATATTGAATCACTGCCAGAAACTCCAGATGTAGCCATCATCATGGTGGGAACTGATAAGGCGCTTAGCGCTGTCCAAGTATTAGCTAAGTTGGGCACACCCGCTGCAATCGTGTTAACCAGTGGCTTTGCTGAGCATGGACCTGAGGGGCTTCAAAAACAAGAGGAGCTGATTGCTGCTGCTGGAAAAATGCGGATCTTAGGTCCAAACACTATTGGCATGGTGAATGTGACTGATGACATTCCTTTATCTCCCAGTAGTGCATTGGAAATGGATGAGTTTCCAAAGGGTGGTGTGAGTGTGATTTCACAGAGTGGAGGAATTTTAGGTTCTCTACTTTCGCGTGCCGCAGCCTCAGGGCTAGGTCTTTCAAAACTGGTTTCTACTAGTAATGAAGCAGATTTAGGTATGGCAGATGTTGTGAATTATTTGATTGAAGACGTCAGCACTAAAGTCATCGTCCTCTATATTGAGAGTATTCGTCATCCTGAAAAATTTCGTGCGGCAGCTTTAAGGGCCAAGCAGGCTGGTAAACCCATCGTGGTTTACAAGGTAGGTAAATCAGAGGCAGGTATTAAGGCTGCGATTTCTCATACTGGAGCCTTAGCAGGCACTGATAGGATGTATGACGCTTTATTTCAGCAAACCGGCATTATTCGTGCGAATAAGTTCGCCGATTTTTTAGATATTCCTGCAGCTCTTTCTTCGGGAAGAGTACTCAAAGGTAAGCGGGTAGCTATTCTGACTTCTACAGGTGGTGCTGGTACTTTGGTAGCAGATAGTCTTGGCGAGTGGGGTTTTGAAACACCTGCTCCAGACGAGATAACCGCGGCACGACTGCGTGCTTTGCAGCCAGGCGATCAAGCTGTTTTAGATCGTAATCCCATTGATGTTACTTTGGCAGGTTTACAGCCTGATTTGCTGCGCGGCGCAATTAGCGCCTTATTAGACAGTCCAACATATGATGCATTGATTTTAATTTTAGGTTCTTCGAGTTTATCAATGCCAGATTTGATGGCGGGGGCAGTTCGTGACTGTATGCAATCAAGCGATAAGCCAGTGATTGCTTATGTCAGCCCTCATGCTCCGATCGCTGGCGCTTTAATGACTAAGCTCGGGGTACCGGCATTCTCTCAGCCAGAGAGTTGTAGTGTCGCTCTATCAAGTATGCTGCACGCGAATGGCTTACGAGGTGAAATCATTGCAACAGGTTCTGAGGCCAAGATTCCAAGTAGTCTAGATATTGCCTCATTGCATGGATCCCTGAATGAGCATCGGGCGAAAAATCTTTTTTCTGCTTTTGGTATTCCTGGAGTACGTGAGGTAGTAGCAGAGGCGGTAAACCCAAATTTAGAATTGATTAATGGACTTGGTGATAAGTGTGTTGTAAAGATTTTGTCTGCTGCAATTATTCATAAAACGGAAGTTGGTGGTGTTGCCTTAAATGTTCCTATAGCAGAAGTACGGGCCAAGCTTGAGACGATGGCCATCGAGGTAAAAGCCAAAACGGGCTCGACTATTGAAGAGTTCTTGATTCAAGAAATGGCATCAGGTGGTATGGAGTTCATGGTAGGAATGCATCGTGACCCCCTGGGAACAGCCATCTTAGTTGGCATGGGTGGCGTTACCGCTGAACTCTTTAAAGATACCAATATGCGTTTACTTTCGCCAGGAAAGTCTTTGAGTGAAGCAGAAGTATTGGAAATGTTGCAAGACTTAAAAACCTGGCCCTTGCTCAATGGCTATCGCGGTAGACTTCAATGCGATATTAAAGCTTTAGTAAAGACAATCGTACAGTTTTCAGCAATGGTGGCCGCCTTAGATGATCGCCTTATTGAATGTGAGATCAATCCTATTTTTGTCTTCCCCGCAGGACATGGGGTTAAAGCAGCAGATGGTATTGCGGTTTTCAATTAATCAGATTTTATAAATGAACTTAACGCTAATTAACAAGACGCAATATGTCCCCTATCGAAACGGGCATGTTGCTTGGCATGAGTTTGGTGAGGCAGCGAGTAATCGTGAACCATTAATCTTATTACACGGTGGACATGGCAGTTGGGAACATTGGCTTCGTAATATCGATGCTTTAGCAGAGCACTTTCATGTATTGGTGCCAGATATGCCAGGCTTTGGAGAATCCTCTTTTTTTGATAGCGGGTTTCAGGTTGGAATCATGGAGCCCATGATTGCGACCTTGAATGTTTTGCTTGGCGATAGTCAGTCAATCAATATTGCAGGATTTTCTTTTGGTGG
>CAJARE010000375.1 GCA_903944255.1 uncultured beta proteobacterium | reverse complement strand
CGATGATTCCAAAAGAGCTTTGGGCGGGACTGGCAGAAAAAATTCCATTAAAGAGATTGGGCTTACCTTTGGAAATTGCAGAGGCAGCTTACTTTCTTTGCTCAGATGCATCATCCTACATTACGGGACATATTTTGGATGTTAACGGCGGAACATTAATGGATTAGCGATATGACTGATACAAATAGTTTTCACCAACAAGTGGTTTTAATTACAGCAGCAGCCAGTGGTTTAGGCCGTGGCATTGCAATTGATCTGGCTAGACGCGGCGCAACAGTACATGTATGGGATCGAGATGCTCAAGCTTTAGCAGAGCTTTCGAGTGATGCAAAATCTGAAAATTTAGCGATGCCGACGAGAACTGTTGACTTGGCAAATGAGAGGGATGTAGAGCAGGCGTTTAGCGCTACTGTTGAGCAATCCGCAAAGATTGATATCTTAATTAATAATGCAGGGGGCTCATTACATACGCCATTTAACTTCCTCAAGCAGACGACAGAGGATTGGGATCGGGTGTTTAATCTGAATTTAATGCTGACAGTTAGACTTACTCAGCTAGTGATTCCATTAATGATTGATCGGCAATATGGACGAATTATTAATTTAGGGTCTAAGGCCGGTCGCTACGGCAGCTTATTTGCAGGTGCTAACTATGTTGCGGTTAAAGGAGCGATTCATGCCCTTACCTTGCAGTTGGCACAAGAGTTTGGTCCGCAGGGAATCACTTGTAATGCTATTTGTCCTGGCGCAGTAATGACACCAAGAGTCCAAGGATTATTGAAAGAGCGCCAATCGGATGAACAGCGCCAAAAAATCTTACAAGAAATTCCCGTTCGCAGACATGGTGAGGTAGATGATATAGCGAATACTGTTGCGTTTTTGGCCTCCCCGCAAAGTGGTTTTATTACAGGCGTATTGTTAGATGTCAATGGTGGTCAAGCAATGAGCACTTAGTTGCTTTTATTAATTTATGGAGAGATGAGATGAGAAAAACTTTCATAGTCACTTTACTGGGCGCAGTACTGCTCACTTTTGGTGGTCAAGTATTAGCCCAAAGTTACCCTAATAAGCCAGTCAAGGTTATTATTCCGTTTCCACCAGGGGGTGCTACTGATATTGTCGGTAGGGCAATAGCTGAGAGGCTTCAAAATGCCTTAGGACAAACCTTTATTGTGGAAAATAAGCCAGGGGCTAGCGGCAATATCGGTATTGGTGAGGCTACTAGGGCGGCTCCAGATGGCTATACCTTGGTGATTGGTTCGCCACAGACCTTAACGATTAATCATCAAATCATTAAAAGCACTCCATTTAATCCACAAAAGGATTTAGCACCAATTATTGTGGTTGCTTCTGTGCCGAATGTCTTATTGGTGAACAATAAATTGCCTGTAAAAAATGCACAAGAATTGATTGCGTATGCCAAGGCGAATCCAGGCAAACTCAGTGGTGGATCATCAAGTATTGGTGGTAGCCCCCATTTAGCATTAGAGTCTATGAAAGCCACTTACGGCCTTGACATTGTTCATGTGCCCTATAAAGGCAGTGCGCCCGCTCTGCAAGATTTGGTTGGTGGCCAGATTAGTATGATGTTTGATAACCTGCCTGCTGCTTTGCCATTAATTAATGGAGGTCAAATTAAAGCGCTTGGAGTAACAACCTTGAAGAGAACAGCCTCAGCACCAGAGATCCCGACTTTAGATGAGTCTGGAATGAAAGGCTTTGATTCGCAAGGATGGTTTGCTTTATTGGCTCCTGCTGGCACTCCTACACCTATCTTGGAAAGGATTAATGCAGAGGCAAACAAGATTATTAGTACCCCAGAATTTCGTGAGCGTATGACTAAGGTAGGCGCAGATACAGTTGGGGGCTCTATTGATGAATTTAAAGCAAGAATTAAATCAGAAACAGAGCGTTGGGGTAAGGTGATTCAGGCGGCTGATATTAAAGCCGAATAATCATTCATCCTGCAAACTAAAAAGGCATCCAATGGATGCCTTTTTAATGTCTACTAAATCAGATTAACATTCAAATTTAGAAACCAATTCCTTCAGCTTGGCTGAAACTCTTGCCAATTCAGCAGAGGAGTTTTGAATTTCAGAGGAACCTGCAGAGATTCCGCGTGAGGCGAGAGCGACAGCTTCAACGGTTTCAGTAATTCTGGCTGAGCTACCTGCTGATGTGGAAATATTACGAGAGATCTCGCTAACAGTAGCGGCCTGTTCTTCAACAGCAGTCGCAATAATGCTGGAGATATCATCAATTTTATTGATGATCTGGGTGATTTCTGCAATCGATTCAATGGCTCCTTTAGCATCCGCTTGGATGGCATCAATGGATTGACCAATTTCATTAGTTGCCTTGGCAGTAGAGCGTGCCAACTCTTTTACTTCATTTGCCACTACAGCAAAGCCCTTACCCAGCTCGCCAGCCCGCGCCGCTTCAATGGTGGCGTTCAGGGCTAATAAATTCGTTTGCTCAGCAATATCGGCAATCACAGCAACTACTTCACCAATTTGAATGCTACTGTTACTGAGTTTAGACATTTGCTGGTTAGTGCTATTGGCAATAGTCACGGCTTGATTAGCAACTCTGGATGCTTCCATGGCATTAATCGAAATCTCACGAATGCTAGTACTAAATTCCTCAGCAGAGGTAGCAACAGACTGTGTATTTTGACTAACGATATCAGAGGATTGCGCTACTTCATTTGCCTGAGAGGAAGTCTCTTCAGCATTAGCATTGAGTTGAGCACTTACTGCAGCAAGTTCTTCTGAGGAAGCGCTGATCATTAGGGCATTACTACTGATTTCTTGAATGGCGCCACGAAGATTATTTTGCAATATTTGAGCTGACTGAGCAATCTGACCAACCACGCCAGCATAATCCAAGCCTTCAATAGTGGTGTTGAGACGAGACCCAGCCAAAGCATTTAGAGCTTCTTTTGTTTTATGAAGCGGATCAATAATGGAATGCCTGAAGCGAATGCCAATCAGAATACTTAATAAGATTGAGATGATAATTGTCACAATTGTAGAGAGGATTGCATATTGCTTGGCGGCCTCTGATTCTTGATGGAACAGCTTAGCGCTTTCTAATTTAGCGTCTACAAAATCCTGTAAGTCTTTATTAATACGGGGTTTAAACCCTTGAAACTTATCACTAAAATACATCGAGGTTGCTGTAGATGGTGAACCCTTTTCAAGCAAAATGATCTGCTCGATTGCAATTAAGTAAATATCAAAGTCTTCAACCAGCTCATTAAACTCAACTCTTGTTTTAGAGCGAATAATGTTGCCTTCAATAACTTTAAGTGATTTTTCTAGGTTAGTTCTAAGCTTTTCAATATTGGCTATTGCCCGTTCGCGTAATGCTTGACCCTCAGCCTTATTTGTAAGAGTGGAGGAAAGTAGTAGGTGATTTACTTCGATGTCAAAGGCCGCAGCTTCAATTTGTAATTGCTTAGACTCTTCAATTCCTCTAGCGCCTTGCACATAAAGCCAGTCAGCACTTTTACCCATGACATAGTAGCCGTAGATCGAAATACCACCAACGATGATCGTGAAAAATAGAATCAGGCCAAAGCTCACTACAAGCTTAGTTTTGACGGTGGATTGTCTGTCAAATTTATTTAAAAAGGTGCGAAACATTCGGTCGGGCTTCCTATAGAAGGTTCATGCGTAAGTCAGGCTATCGGATGAGGCTAGTTATGGGATTATTGACTAATATAAGCTAATATCTCGTAAACCCCCATTCTATCCGCCTGCCCAAATAAATGTCCATTACTATTAGCTTACATGGAAAACCACGACGAAATCCTTGCTGAATTTATCCTAGAAGCTCGGGAAATCATCGATCGACTAGATGGGGATTTTGTTCGCTTGGAGGAAAATCCTAGCGATCAAGCTCTAGTAGGAAATATATTTCGGGGTTTGCATACCCTCAAAGGAAGCAGCGGCTTTTTTTCCTTGAAGCGATTGGAAAAACTCTCTCATGCTGGAGAGAGTCTGTTAGGCAAAATTCGTGCTGGACAGGCTCAGTTAGATTTTGATAAATCAACCCGTTTGCTAGAGATGAATGATATTCTCCGCAGCATTATTGAGGGGGTGGAGACTAATCATGTTGAGCCAGCTGGAGATGATCAGGAGCTCATTGCTGTTTTATTAGGGCTCTCTCAGGATGAAAAGAAAGCGGCACCTGAAAGTACCTCAGCTACTGAAATAGAAATCAGGGTTGAGGAATTCGTGCAGGAGGAGGATAAAGTATATGAAGATCCTCCAGAAGTAACTTTATCTAGCGCCCCAGGACAAGAGGTTGTTGTACCAGTCAAAGTTAATCCAGAGGTCTTAGATAAATTAATGAATATTGCTAGTGAGATGGTGCTAGCTCGTAACCGTTTATTACCATTCTCACAACAATCTACGGATAAATTATTTACTAGTGCAGTTCGTAGTATTGACTTGCTGACCCTAGAGCTGCAAGAGCGTATGATGAAAATGCGGATGCAGCCCATCTTTCATATTTGGGATAAGTTTCCTCGCTTAGTGCGTGACGTGTCGGCAGAATGTGGCAAGAAAGTCCGACTCCTCCAAGAGGGCGCTGAGACTGAGTTAGATCGTATTTTGCTTGATAGCATCAGGGATCCCTTAATCCATTTGATTCGAAATAGTATTGATCATAGTATTGAGACCCCCGAGGTCCGCTTGGAAAAGGGTAAGTCTGAAGTGGCTTATTTAGTTTTACGTGCAGCCCACCAAAATGGCACAGTCATTGTGGAGGTGATTGATGATGGTGCTGGCGTCGACTATGAGCGCGTCAGACAGCGGGCTATTTCTCGAGGATTAATTAGTGTAGAAAAAGCCCAGGCCCTAAATCATAGAGAATTAATTGATTTAATCTTTTTACCCGGTTTTTCTACTCGCGATACGATTACCAACCTCTCTGGAAGAGGGGTTGGTATGGATGTAGTGAAAAATAATATTGAGAATATTGGTGGCAGTATTGAAATTACTAGTATTCCCAATGAAGGTACGCATGTTAAGTTAAAGATTCCTCTAACGCTGGCTATTCTCCCCACCTTATTTGTTGGATGTGCTGAGGAGATATTTTTAATTCCTCAAAATCGCATACTAGAACTAGTACGCTTTGCTCCCAATCAGCCCAATAACGGGATTGAAGATTTTTATGGCACTCCTACGTTTCGTTTGAGGGATAAGTTAATTCCTCTATTGTTCTTAAGTGAGCAACTTAATCTAGCAGTGACCCCATTAAAGCCCAAGCAAAAGCTATTTATAGCTGTCGTCAACTTCAATGGCACTCTCTTTGGTTTAGTGGTTGAGGAGGTCTTGAATATTCAAGATATTGTGATTAAGCCTTTGGGTGAGCTATTAAGGGATATGTCTAACTTTGCAGGCGCCACCATTATGGGTAATGGGGAAGTGGCGCTGATTCTAGATATTGATGGCATTGCCCGTAAATCTGGTCTTGTCGAGCGCCTCCAGGCAAATCCAATTAGACAGGAAGAGCTTTATGTTGCCCCTGTTGAGGAAATGATTTCAGTTCTGCTCTTTGAGATCCCTGGGTTGAATAAGATCGCCCTGCCATTAGATGCTATTGATCATATTATTAAATTAGACCCAGCCCAGATTCAGCAAAATGGAAACCGTGAAGTGGTGTATTTCAATGAGCAGTTAATGGATTTGGTCCGATTAGATCATTATGTCAGTGGAGGTTCGAAAGATTCCCATCTGCATCAATCATCTACTCCCGTATTGACCTGTCATTATCGTGATCGCTTATATGGTCTGATAGTTAAGCAGGTAACGGATATTATCGAAGTGCCTGCTAAGCTTCATGAGTTGTCTACCCCTCAAAGAGGTTTGAATGGATGCATTATTTTCAATGATCAAGTGATTAATGTGTTGGACTTAGAAGAAGTGCTCGTAATGCATAATATTCAGGAAGAGTCTAATGAATATCCTAAAGTGATCGATTTGTATCTACCTAATTGAATATGCAACGTTCATTCCTAGCCTTTAATGTTGGCACCTACTCTCTAGGCGTTCCTGCTGAGGAATTAATTGAGGTCAATCGCAACTTAAGTTGTACCAAGGTTCCCGGTAGCCCAAAAATGATTCGCGGCATCTTAAATCTGCGCGGATTACTGATGCCTGCTGTAGATATGAGTGCCTATTTGGATATTCCCGATTCTGCATGCGAATCGTTTAGCATTATTTTAAAAGTCCAAGAAAATAATATTGCGCTGATGGTTGATTCAATCGGAGATATTATGGCTTTTGATGCGCAAGAGTTGGTATTGCCTCCGACCCATTTATCAGGACAGTTTCAAGAGGCTATTCAGGGTGCCTTCAAGCTGTCTAATGGTTTGCTGATTATTTTAGATACTGCAGCCATCTCCCGTAATGCTCAAAATCCGCATGGCATCGTCGCGAGTCTGCAGTCACTACCTGTCTCACTCTAGATTATTCTTACTCTTCTTCTCGACGTAGGTGAGGAAAGAGAATCACATCACGAATATTTGGCGCATCCGTCAAAAGCATCACTAGGCGATCAATACCAATTCCGCAGCCGCCAGTAGGTGGCATACCGTATTCCAAGGCACGTATGAAGTCGTGATCAAAATACATAGCCTCTTCATCGCCAGCTTCTTTTTGCTCTACTTGCTTGCGGAAGCGATTGGCTTGATCTTCAGCGTCATTTAACTCCGAGAATCCATTCGCAATTTCACGACCGGTAATGAATAATTCAAAGCGTTCGGTAATGCCGGGACGCGTATCCGATTCACGAGCGAGTGGGCTTACTTCAATTGGGTAATCGATGATGTAGGTTGGCTCCCATAAATGCTCTTCAGCAACCAATTCAAACAAAGCTAATTGCAAAGCACCAATACCTGCATTTTTTAAGGCTGGGCTATCTGGATTTTCACCACCCTTTTTTAGCTCAGTACGAATGAAGTCAATGTCATCAAGTTGACTGGCTTGATAGCTTTTGCCAGATTGGCCACAGTATTTGAGAATGGCCTCACAAATGGTTAATCGTTGAAATGGTTTACTTAGATCGAGTTCACGACCTTGATGGGTTAGTACTGCTGTACCTTGAGCATCGATTGCTGCCGAACGAATAAGCCCTTCAGTAAAGTCCATCAGCCAACGGTAATCTGTATACGCCGCATAAAACTCCATCATGGTGAATTCTGGGTTGTGACGTGGGCTGACACCTTCGTTTCGGAAGTTACGGTTTATTTCAAAGACACGCTCAAAACCACCAACAACTAAGCGCTTGAGGTAAAGTTCAGGCGCAATCCGCAAGAACATTTGCATATCTAAAGCGTTGTGATGGGTGATAAATGGTTTTGCAGTGGCGCCACCAGGAATCGGGTGAAGCATTGGTGTTTCGACTTCCATAAAGTCGGCATCAAGCATATGACGACGTAGGGATGCGATTGCATTACTACGGGACTTAAATGTATTACGACTCTCAGGATTCACAATCAAGTCAACATAGCGTTGACGGTATTTGGTTTCAATATCAGAGAGACCGTGAAACTTATCAGGAAGAGGGCGTAAGGATTTGCTTAGTAGGCGCAACTGACTGCACTCCACTGATAGCTCACCCTTATTGGTTTTAAAAAGGTTTCCTTCTGCAGAGATGAAATCACCCATATCCCAATGTTTAAAAGCCCCATGTGTATCGGCACCAGTAAGCTCATCATTGATATAGAACTGAATTTGGCCGCTGCGATCTTGAATGGTGGCAAAGCTTGCTTTGCCCATCACTCGTTTGAGTATCATGCGGCCAGCAACCTTGACATGGACCTTCTTAGCAGCAAGCTCTTCTTTAGTAAGGCTGTCATAGTGAGTATGGAGATCAGCTGCTAAATGGGTCGGCACGAAATCATTTGGAAAGGCAATTCCGCCTGCGCGTAGCTTAGCTAACTTTTCGCGGCGCTCAGCGATGATGTGATTTTCATCAACTATTTCATTTGCTGGGACAGAATTTGGGTTTGCTTTATCGTTCATATCTCATATGACTACTATTAATTATTACGGTTAAGTTTCATTACACGCCTTGTTTGAGGCTAGCCTCAATAAATGCATCGAGGTCTCCATCCAATACTTTTTGAGTGTTGGAAATTTCGACATTGGTACGTAAATCTTTAATACGACTTTGATCAAGCACATAGGAGCGGATTTGATGACCCCAGCCTACGTCTGTCTTGGTAGCCTCTAACTTATCTTGCTCAACACGACGTTTTTGCATTTCATGTTCGTAGAGGCGAGACTTCAGCATAGTCATCGCTTCGGCTCGATTACGATGTTGACTGCGATCGTTTTGACACTGCACCACAATTCCGGTAGGTATGTGAGTCAGCCGTACTGCAGAGTCGGTTTTATTAATATGCTGACCACCAGCGCCTGAGGCACGATAAGTATCTGTACGAATATCTGCTGGATTGACTTCAATCTCAATCGAATCATCAATCTCAGGATAGACATAGATGCTGGCAAAAGAAGTATGGCGACCATTCGATGAGTCAAACGGTGACTTGCGTACTAAGCGATGAACTCCAGTTTCAGAGCGCAGATGACCGTACGCATACTCACCATCTACTTTGATCGTAGCGCTTTTAATGCCAGCAACATCGCCATCAGATTCTTCTAAAATTTCTGTCTTGTAGCCCTTGCGCTCACAATATTTTAGATATTGACGATAGAGCATGCTTGCCCAGTCACAAGCCTCAGTACCACCGGCTCCTGCCTGAATATCAATAAAGCAATTACAGGAATCCATCTCATTATGGAACATACGGCGGAATTCAAGGTCGCCAATAATTTTGCTGTAGTTCTCAACATCGTGCTCAATGGCGGCGATGGTTTCAAAATCACTTTCTTCCTTAGCCATATCAAATAGCTCAAGAGCACTTGTAATATTGGTATTGAGGTCAGTCAAGGTTGCGACAACGCCATCAAGCAACTTCTTTTCTTTGCCCAGTGCTTGTGCTTTCTTTTGATCATCCCAGAGCGTTGGATCTTCAAGGATGGAATTGACTTCAGTAAGGCGACGTGACTTTACATCGAAGTCAAAGATACCCCCGAAGAGCTTGCTCTCGTGAGAGCAGGTCAGACAAGGTATTTGAAATAGTATTTAATTGTTCGGCTTCCATCCCTTAATTATAAGGGGGTTATTCTGCTTGCTCAGGCTTTGGAGCTGTCGTCATGAGCCTCAATCATGAGCTGGACCCGGGCTTGACCCTGGTAGCGATCAGTAACGAGCCGATAAGCCAGTTTAGCCTTGCTAGGCAAACTCTGGGTGCGGTTGAACCAGACTGCGGTAAAGGGCTTGCTGGCATATGGACCGCTACTAATGGGGCGGAGCGTTAATCTCAAATGTTTTTCTTTCATCAGGCTTTGCTGGGTAATCTCAAATTCCCCATAAAAAACAGGCTGCGGAAAACCTTGGCCCCAAATCTCTTCAGCTAGTAAATCTCCAATTTCTGGAGTGAACTCCGAAAGTTCGAGAGCGCCATCATGAATCTGACGCCTTTGTAAGAGCTCTTCATTCAATAGTTCACTAGCGACCTGTTGAAAGCAAAAATCAAATCGTTCAAAGTCACTTTTGCGGATGGTAAGTCCCGCAGCCATTGCATGCCCACCGAATTTTAGAATCAGGCCGGGCTCACGTTTGGATACAAGATCGAGGGCATCTCGGAGATGAAAACCAGTCAGTGATCGTCCAGAGCCTCGTAATTCCTCACCTGTAGCACCATCAGCTGGAGCAAAAACAATTGCAGGACGATTAAAGCGCTCCTTTAATCGCGAGGCCACAATGCCCACAACACCTTGATGCCACTCTGGGTTCCAAAGGCAAATACTGGTTCGTTCAGAAAGAGTGCCTGTTAATTGATCTTCAGCAAGATGGGCTAGTGCGGCTTCTTGCATGCCTGTTTCAATCACGCGACGCTCACGATTAATTCGATCTAGCTCTTGTGCAAGCGTTAAGGCCTCATCCGCATTATCAGTGAGTAGTAAACGAATACCCAAACTCATATCAGCTAAGCGACCGGCGGCATTCAGTCTGGGGCCAATCGCGAATCCAAGATCAAAAGTATTGGCTTTGCGTGGATCTCGCATTGCCACTTGGAAGAGGGCTTGTATTCCTGGCTGGGATATTCCGGAGCGTATACGTTTTAAACCATTGGAAACCATAATTCGATTATTTCTATCGAGTTGAGCAACGTCAGCAACCGTTCCCAGCGCTACGAGATCTAAAAGATTCTCAATCTTAGGCTGTGTCTCTGCGGTAAATTTGCCGCGCTTACGTAGTTCTGCTCGTAATGCAACAAGTAAATAAAACATCACTCCAACTCCAGCCAGTGCTTTACTTGGAAATTGACAGTCTGGCTGATTTGGATTGACGATCGCCATCGCTTTGGGAAGATGGTCCCCAGGGAGGTGATGGTCAGTAATGATCACCTCGATTCCT
>CAJARE010000374.1 GCA_903944255.1 uncultured beta proteobacterium | reverse complement strand
TACTGATACAGTTATTGAGTATTTAAATTGCTAAAGCATAATTGTCGCATTCCTGAGACTAACACCCAGAACCCCATGAACAAACCCCACTCCCTCTATATTGGCCTAATGTCTGGTACCAGCCTAGATGGGATTGATGCCGTACTCGCTAAGATTGGCCCCAACGGCGAATCTAAGGCTCAAGCAGCCGTGAGCGCCCCCTTTTCAGCCGAGCTTCATAGAGCCTTGATTGCACTCCAAACCCCCGGCCCCAATGAATTGCATCGAGAAAAACAGGCTGCAAATGCCCTGGCTCTTGCTTACGCCCAAGCCATTCATTTGCTTCTCGAAAAGGCTGGGCTCAAAGCCAAGGATATTGTTGCTATTGGCGCCCACGGACAAACTATTCGACATCAACCAGAGCTTGGTGAAAACTTAGCCTATACCCATCAAACATTGAACCCAGCGCTCTTAGCTGAAAAAACGGGGATTGATGTCATCGCTGATTTTAGGGCTCGGGATCTAGCAGCTGGAGGTCATGGTGCCCCTCTAGTACCCGCCTTTCATGCACAACAATTTGCATCTACAGAAAATATGGCAGTTGTGAATATTGGTGGCATAGCCAATCTCACTTTACTACCCAAAAACGCTGAAGTCAGCGGATTTGATTGCGGACCAGGCAATATGTTGATGGATTCCTGGATCTTTGATCAACAGGGCAATCTCTTTGATAAAAATGGTGCTTGGGCAGCACAGGGAAAATCAAATGAAGCATTACTTCAGAGAATGCTTGCTGACCCCTTCTTTACAAAAGCACCTCCAAAGAGTACTGGTCGCGATGACTTTCATCTAGGATGGCTACAAGAAAAACTAGGTGAAGAAAATTATCTTACGGAAGATGTGCAAGCTACTTTATTGCATTTAACTGCTCACACAATCTTAGAATCATTAGCAGTACATGCCCCACAAACCCAGAAGCTAATTGTCTGTGGAGGCGGAGCTAAAAATACTGCATTGATAAATTTACTGAAAACTAAAGCAAATGATTTCTTTAAACATGCTGTAGAAATTACGACAAGTGATTCACTAGGAGTTGATCCTCAGCTTGTAGAAGGGCTGGCTTTTGCTTGGCTTGCATGGGCCCATAAAGAAAAACGGCCAGCAAATTTGCCAGCCGTTACGGGAGCGAAGGGCCCTAGAATTTTAGGCGCTTGCTACCCTGCGTAGTGAATTGATTTAAGCAGAAAAAGAAGATCCGCAACCACAAGTCGTTGTCGCGTTTGGATTTTTGATTACGAACTGTGAGCCATTAATATCTTCTTTGTAGTCAATTTCAGCGCCAACTAAATATTGAAAGCTCATTGTGTCTACTAAAAGCGTAACGCCATTCTTCTCAAACAACGTGTCATCTTCATTTACAGCATCATCAAAGGTAAAGCCGTATTGAAAACCAGAGCAACCGCCACCTTGTACGAATACGCGTAGCTTTAATTCTGGATTTCCTTCTTCAGCAATCAGGTCGGCCACTTTTGCAGCAGCGCTATCTGTGAACACCAAGGGAGTTGGTGGCTCAGCTAAATCTTGTGAGGGTTGCGTAGCTAATTCAGTCATGGTTCACTCCTAATTCAAAATGCGATAGTTTATTTTAGGCTTTTAATGCCCAGCGTGCTGAAGGGTCATTCCTCCTACATTAAGGGGATACGGCAATTTGGGTCAAACCACTCGTCTCAGGCAAGCCAAACATCAGGTTCATACACTGTACGCCCTGTCCTGAGGCTCCTTTTACCAAGTTATCTTCCACTACCAGAATGACCAAAGTATCACCCCCGCCTGGACGATGGATGGCTATTCGGATGCCATTACTTCCCCGCACAGAGCGAGTCTCTGGATGACTCCCAGGAGGCATGACATCGACAAATGGCTCATCTTGATAGAAATCCTCATACAGCTTTTGGTAATCGACATCTTTGCCAGCTTCCGTCAAACGCACATATAAAGTCGAATGAATGCCTCTGACCATTGGCGTCAAATGGGGCACAAAAGTCAAACCAATCTGATCATGACCAGCAATGGCTTTTAAGCCTTGCACAATTTCAGGAAGGTGACGATGGCCTTTAACGCTGTAAGCCTTGAAGTTATCACTAGCTTCAGAGAGCAGCATTCCGATCTCAGCTTTACGCCCAGCGCCAGAAGTACCAGACTTAGAATCAGAAATAATATGCTTGCCATCAATCAATTGTTTGCCACCAGTCGATTTCGGTGAGAGCAATGGAGCTAAGCCAAGCTGAACTGAAGTTGGATAGCAACCCGCTAAGCCCACGACGCGTGCTTTTTTAATGGCTTCACGATTGATCTCTGCTAAGCCATAAACAGCTTCAGCCAAAATATCAGGGCAGCTATGCTCTATGCCATACCACTTGGTAAATTCCTTCACATCCTTTAAGCGGAAGTCGGCAGCCAAATCCAAAATCTTGACATTATTCGCCAGTAATTCTTTTGCTTGTGCCATGGCAACTCCGTGCGGGGTTGCAAAGAACACGACATCACAGTCATTTAAATTCGACTCATCTGGTGTTGTAAATTTCAGATCAACACGACCCCGCAAAGATGGGAACATCTCAGCTACTGGCATACCAGCTTCTGTGCGAGAAGTAATAGCAACAATTTTTACCTCAGGGTGTTGCGCCAATAAACGCAACAACTCCACCCCGGTATAACCAGTGCCACCAACAATGCCAACCTTAATCATGTCATTCTCCAAAATACTGAGCAAGAGCAGTTTTTCTTAAAAACTACCGAATACCTTGATTGTAGAAACAAAAAGGGCCGCTTGCGCGACCCTTTCATAAAACAACAGCGACTGAAAGAATTAGCGCTTGCTGAACTGCTTACGACGACGCGCGCCATGCAGACCAACTTTTTTACGCTCTACTTCACGGGCATCGCGAGTAACCAAACCCGCTTTAGACAGGGCTGGCTTCAAAGTGATGTCATAGTCCATCAACGCACGAGTAACACCGTGACGAACTGCACCAGCTTGGCCAGTTTCACCACCACCAGACACGTTTACTTTGATATCAAAGGTCGTTAAGTGGGCTGTGAGAGCCAAAGGCTGACGAGCAATCATGCGTGACGTTTCACGAGCAAAATAAGCATCGATAGGCTTACCGTTAACGATAATTTCGCCTTTGCCAGATTTAATGAATACGCGCGCAACAGAACTCTTGCGACG
>CAJARE010000373.1 GCA_903944255.1 uncultured beta proteobacterium | reverse complement strand
TTAATTACGATTGCGAGTGACTAAATGCTCAAATAGATCGCCTATATTAGTACCGCCACTTGCAACTTTGATGCGAAACAGTGAAGGTTTGTCCTGGTTTTGCTCATCTTGTAATGCGGGAAATAGCGCTATCGGCATACTTTTTTCATCACAACTATCATGTTTTGCAGTGTTGGAAGTGGGCACTGCTAATGTATTAATCGTCCATACCAGCATGGCACTCGTTCAGCGCCATAAAAACGCAACCAAACTTTTTGATCGTGGGATTAGACGGCGGATTACACCTGACTGGCCCATAATTTTAACGAAGTGGGATGATCTTAATGCAGTGCAACTAACAGTATTTCAAGATCTCAGTAAGACCAATTTAAGCTTAGATGACGTTGTTACTCAATAAACACTTTTTTATTTAGCTTTAGAAAAGCAGTGAAATTTAGTCAAAGCTTGCCTGATAGTCGATATACAATATAGGGTAAACCCTAAATATATACTTTATTTAATAAAATCAGTGACTTAAGAATTAGTTTGCCTAAATATTTTTTATTAAATCATTTTATTTTTCGGTAACTACGTAGTAAGATTACAGCAGATTCTTTACATTAATTTACTGTTTACAAATTCTAGGTAGTGACAATCAATTCTAAAGCCAACTCTTTTAAACCCATAAGGGCGTTGTCACCGATCTCAAAACTTTTCAGGTCGCTCAACTCTTATCGTCCAGAGATAGCGCTTACCGCAGTAATTGCAATTTTACTTGCGCACGAGGCTAATGCGAGTGAGGATTTGAATGCAAAGCATGAACATGATGCAGAGAAGTTAAATGAGCAAGAAAAAGTAGTGGGGCGATCAAGTCCAGCGAATGACTTGCCCGAACAATCAACTTTTGCTGCAGACGCTTTTCCACAGGATGAACAACTAGCAAAATTCAGCGATATCAATCTTGAGAAGCATACAGTCAGCTTAGCGAAGCCAACAAGCAATCCAGTTATTGCTAGCTCGAATAATTGGATTGCTGTTGATGACCACTCTATTAAAAATCAATCTAGTCAGGGGATGACTTCAACCCCGTTTATAGCATTCAGTGATACTGAATTTGATTCCTCATGGATCAAGTCTTTCGAGGATTCAGTATTTAGTCAGCCCTTAATTTTGGATGAGAATCAATGGCTATCTCAAGCGCTCGGAAAAATTTCCAAGTCATTAGAGGGTATTGACTTTGAAGATATTGATGATGTTTTAGCACTTTTTACCTCCTCGCAAGCGGATAACAAATATCTTCTACAGGCATTACAGGTTGTAGAGAGGATTCCGGATGAGCTTTTGCCGTTAGCGGCGCAGCCCAACATCTTTGCGAAACTCTTTCAACGCGAGAGTGATTTTTTGTTACAGGATCTGACAAACCAAAATGGTGATAATTTTGATTTCCCAAGTCTCGAAAAAAATACTGCTCAGCTATTTACCAATTTATTTGCAAATGAAGCTAATCAGACAAGAGAGGCCTCTGTTTTTGTAGAGGCTCAGGATGGGCAATCCTTAGCTGGTGATTTGGGACAAGCAAGACAGGCCTTTCGGTCCTTAATACAAGATGAAATGGAAAGTTTTCCTAAGGAGGTCCAGATAGCGCAGAGTCCTTCTGATGACAGCTCTTCGGATGATAAGGGTTTACCAAATCAATATATGACCGCTTCTTTGGGTGCGGGCGGCCTAGGCGGTGGTGGCTGTGGTGGCGGCGGTGGTGGTGGTGGCGGCGGCGGTTTTGGAGGAGGCTCTTTTGGCGGTGCAGTCATTGATGGTTATGTGCAAAACAGCCTAGTTTTTCTTGACAAAAATACTAACTTGATCTGGGATGCAGATGAATCGTGGGCAATTACTGACGCTAATGGTGCCTACACTTTAAACTTCAACGGCAGTCTTGCCGGCTTAAATATTGTCACCGATGGCAGTTATTACTATGATGCGACCACTAAAATACTTTATACGGATGCGCAGGCTGAGCTTGAGGAGGCTAACTTAGCGGGTTGGAAAAGTAGCCACTTGGTTAGTGCGGTTGATGTGACCACTTTAGCTACCGTTGATAGCGCTATGATTGCCTCTGCATCCGGTAGTGGCTACATTACTCCGATTTCTACCGTGTATGCCTATGCAGAAGCTGCTGGTGCTGGTAGTGGCGCCACTCTCTTAAATAGCCTAGGTTTATCTGTTGCTGATTTAACGTATGATCCTTCGGCTACGGTTAATACTAACGCTAATGCAGCGACAGTATTAAAAGCAGGCGCATCTTTACTCACGATGGTAAGCAACGCTGCTTCTTTAGTCAGTAGCGTGGGTGGTGTCAGCTCTGATGCCGCTGTAAAAAGCGTCTTTACGAAGATCGCCGCATTGGGAGCGGGAGTTAATGATCTATTAAGCACGGATAGCGACACAAGCCAAACTCAACTAACTGCAGTGCTAAAAAATTCGATTAGCGCGGCTAATTCATCGATAGATGTCTCGAGCTTTACCAATATCATTGCAGCCACATCTCAATCAGTTACGGCTGTCACTACAGCCTTGCAAAATTTAAGTAGCGATGCGGTTAAAGCCGGATCAATTCTAAGTTTAGCGACCACTGGTCAAACGACCTTGTTGGCCGATATTAAATCTGCCGCTACATTATTCGCCTCGGGAGATCCTACTGCGGCCGGCAAGATTAATGACCTCAAGGACGCCTATACCACCAGTGGCGTTGCTACTTTAGCGGCATCAGCCAATACTAAGCTTGCCTTTAACGCCCCAGGTCCAAAAATAGTAAAAGATGGTTTTGAGTTTGACCTAAAAACCTTTTCTGATTCAGTAACGATTAGTCAACCAGTTACGTTATTTGATATTCTAAAAAACGATTCCATTACGGTAAAGCCTGTGGGAGAT
>CAJARE010000372.1 GCA_903944255.1 uncultured beta proteobacterium | reverse complement strand
GACCATACTTATTCCTTAAATCTAAAATGAAAACAGGTTGATTTCAACCCAATGAAATTTATACAAAAAACCTTGGGCTCCAACTCACCAAGAAAATACAAGGTAGAGCGGAAAACCTCATATTCTAGACGAAAACCCCTACTTCTTCCACCTATTTAAGTCTTTAAGCCATTAGAATAGAAAACCAACAAAAGTAAAAAGTTTATATAAATCAATGCTTTATAAAAAATGACTGTCAAAATAGTGCTTTCTAGACCCTCCAAAAGTAGCCTAAATAGCCTATTCACGACGGTTTGCTGTCTAAGCCTATCCCTTTTGACAGCCTGCGCAAACGTCATTCCCCCGTGCGGTGCAAAGATCAGTCCGCCCAGCAGTGAACTTCGCAATACCAAATGGGAATTAACTCGCTGGAATTTACCCCCCAATGCCAATGGCGAAGTTCGGACACGCCAGATTCCTCAGGGGGAGAACAGCAATCCTATTCAAATGATTTTTGATGCAAAAGGTGAAAAAGTCAGTGGCTCTACTGGTTGCAATCGTTTTACTGCTACCTTAGATGAAGATGCAAAAGGTTTTACATTCAAGCAAATTACCAGCTCCAAAATGAGCTGCCCGCCTGCTCGTATGGAGTTAGAAAATGATTTTCTATATGAACTCAATGACTATCGCAGTATTGTCCGTAATGGCGATCAATTACTCATGATTGGAGCTGACCGAGAAGTATTGAGTTTTACCCAACGCAGCAATATAGCAATTGGTAAGTAAACTCACGACTTTCACAACATCAGATTCATGAAAAAATCCAAACTCATTTTTTGCGCACTGGGCTTCTTTTTCCCAGGCAGCGGTTTCAATTGCTTTTACTTGCAAGGCCTAAAATCTTTTTGGGCCTGGATTCAATTGATTGCATTCCTGGGTGGTCTAGCGGGCTGGGGCCTTCTAAAAGAAAATCAATTTCATTCAGCGCCAGGTTGGGTGCTCCTCACCTTCGGCTTTATTGCAATTGAAGCAAGTTGGTTAACAACGATTACTTTTGGTCTTCGTCCTGATGAAAAATGGGATGCCCAGTTTAATCCTGGCATTGAAGAAAGTAAGCGAACTCGGTCAGCCTGGCCTGTAGTGTTAACGGTTATTTTTTCCTTGGTATTTGGTGCAACAGTAATGATGACTTTTTTAGCTATTTCTTTTGAGCAGTTTTTTATCTCTCAAATTTATGAAGCTAAAAAGCTATCCCAGTAAATACCAATGGCTTTAGAACTGCTCTACCTCTAATGCATTAGTTGAGTGGCCACTTTCCGCAATAGAGATTGCTAAGGCCTGGGACTGAGGTAATAAATGTTCCGCAAAGAAACGTGCTGTAGCAATCTTGGCGTCATAAAAACTAGGATCAGAATCACGCAGCCGCTGTGCAGCTAAGAGGGCGCGAGCCATTTGCCATGCACCCAGCACCAGCCCACACAAACGTAAATACGCAAAGCTCCCTGCGTAAACCGCTTTGACATCACTCTGGGCATGAGTCAAGATGTAATCGACTGACGATTCAAATGCTGCACGTGCAGCGCTTAATTGTTTCAGCACCGCCATTGCATCTGGAGAACCATTAGCGGCAAGATCTTTTTCTGTTTGCGCTATTTTTCCTGCAAGCGCTTTAGCGATAGCGCCGCCATCGCGAACTGTTTTTCTGCCAATCAAATCATTTGCCTGAATAGCAGTAGTGCCTTCGTAAATTGTCAAAATACGGGCGTCTCGGTAATGCTGAGCAGCGCCTGTCTCTTCAATAAAGCCCATACCGCCATGGACTTGTATGCCCAGACTAGCAACTTCGATCGACATTTCAGTAGAGAAGCCCTTTACGATAGGCACTAGGAATTCATAAATCGCTTGATTTGCTTTTTGATCCTGTGCATTAGGTGAAGCATGTTGTGCATCATAAGCAGCGGCAGCATAATAAGCCAAAGCTCGACATGCCTCCGTATAGGCTCGCATCGTCATTAACATCCGCTTGACATCAGGTTGATGAATAATGGCAACCGGGCCTGGGGATCCAGCTAGGTCACGGCTTTGCACTCGATCTTTTGCATACTGTACCGCTTTTTGGTACGCACGCTCTGCTACTGCAATACCTTGCATACCCACTGCAAAGCGCGCAGCATTCATCATCACAAACATGTATTCAAGCCCGCGATTTTCTTCACCTACCAAATAAGCGAGAGCGCCACCATGATCGCCAAACTGCAACACTGCAGTAGGACTGGCCTTAATACCTAATTTATGCTCAATAGATACACAATGAACGTCATTGCGCTCACCTAAAGTTCCATCTGCATTTACCAATAATTTAGGTACAACAAATAAAGAGATACCTTTCACCCCCTCTGGAGCATCAGGTGTTCTTGCTAACACCAAGTGCACAATATTTTTAGCCATATCATGCTCACCATAGGTAATATAGATTTTGGTGCCAAAAATCCGATAAGTACCATCACCCTCTGGTACAGCACGTGCACGAACCATCGATAAATCTGATCCAGCCTGAGGCTCAGTTAAGCACATTGAGCCGGTCCACTCACCAGCAATCATCTGAGGTACAAATTTTTCTTGGAGTTCAGCGCTTGCAGCAGTGAGTAAAGCCTCAATCGCACCATCAGTGAGCATGGGGCATAAGGCAAACGATAGACTTGCTGAATGCACCATCTCAAAACAAGGAGTAGCAATTAATTTTGGTAAGCCTTGCCCGCCAAACTCTGTAGGATGAATAACCCCTTGCCATCCAGCAGCAGCAAACTGCTCAAAGGCACTATTAAAACCTGGAGTAGTTGTGACCACACCATCTTTTAATGAACTAGGATTTTGATCGCTAGGCCAGTTCAAGGGCGCAACTATTTCTTGATTAAATTTTGCTGATTCTTCCAAAATAGCTGGTGCTAAATCCACATCAGCACCCGCTTTTACGTATGAAGGAAATGCTACTACCTCAGCGAGCCCCGCCAACTCATTCATCACGAATAACATATCTTTAACGGGTGCTACATAAGGCATTACTGCTCCTTTAGATTGAATCTAACCAAGTGCTTTTGTCAGCTCCGGTACAGCAGTATTTAAATCAGCAACCAAACCATAATCAGCAACAGCAAAAATCGGCGCTTCTGGATCTTTGTTAATAGCTACGATCACTTTGGAGTCTTTCATTCCAGCTAAATGCTGAATGGCGCCAGAGATGCCGACAGCAATATAGAGCTGTGGAGCAACAATCTTTCCAGTTTGGCCTACCTGGTAATCATTTGGTACGTAGCCAGCATCCACAGCAGCACGTGATGCACCTAAGGCAGCGCCCAACTGATCAGCTAGTGGGGCAATGATCTCTTGGTACTTTTCTCCAGATCCAAGACCGCGACCACCAGAAACAATAATCTTCGCAGCAGTTAATTCTGGACGATCAGATTTGGTTAGTTCGCGCCCAACAAAAGAGGAATGACCAGCGCTATCAGTAGCAGCTTGCTTATCTACAGCAGCAGAACCACCAGTTGCTGGTGCTGGATCAAAACCAGTAGTGCGCACAGTAATCACTTTCACCGGATCAGCTGATTGCACAGTAGCGATTGCGTTGCCTGCATAAATTGGACGCTCAAATGTATCTGCACTGACTACCTTAGTAATATCCGATAACTGCGCCACATCTAATTTAGCAGCGACACGGGGCATCACATTTTTGCCATTAGCGGTAGCAGGCGCTAAAAGATGGCTATAAGCACGAGCCACATTCAGAATCTGCGCGGCTAAAGGCTCAGCCAAGTGGTCAGCCAATGTAGCAGAATCTATTTGGATCACCTTGCGCACACCCGCAATTTGAGCAGCTGCTGCTGCGACGGCATCTACACCGCTTCCAGCAACCAGAATATCCACTTCTGGGGAGCACTGCAAAGCAGCCGCTACAGCATTTAAGGTTGCCGGCTTCAAGGAAAGATTATCGTGTTCAGCAATTACAAGAGCAGCCATTTAGATCACCTTCGCTTCATTTTTCAATTTTTCAACAAGGGCCGCAACATCAGCCACCATGACGCCAGCGGAGCGCTTAGGAGGCTCTTCCACTTTAATTGTCTTAAGGCGCGGCGCAATATCCACACCAAGATCTTCAGGCTTCACAATATCTAAAGTCTTTTTCTTAGCCTTCATGATATTCGGTAGGGTTACATAACGCGGCTCATTTAAACGCAAATCGGTTGTGATTACCGCGGGCAAAGTGAGTGCAATAGTCTCCAAGCCACCATCAACTTCACGCGTGACAGTTGCCTTACCATCCGCTATCACCAATTTTGATGCGAAAGTAGCCTGCGGAATATCGAGCAAGCTTGCCAACATCTGGCCAGTTTGATTACTATCATCATCAATGGCTTGCTTACCGAGAATGATGATTTGAGCAGATTCCTTTTCTGCTAAGGCCTTCAGAATTTTTGCTACTGCTAGGGGTTGTAACTCAGTATCGGTTTCGACCAAAATGCCGCGATCAGCACCAATCGCTAAAGCCGTACGCAAGGTTTCCTGACATTGGCTGACGCCAGCGGTCACAACTACTACTTCAGTCGCAATACCGGCCTCTTTGAGTCGCACTGCTTCTTCAACAGCAATTTCGTCAAAAGGATTCATACTCATCTTGACATTAGCAATATCTACGCCAGAGTTGTCAGACTTGACGCGCACTTTCACGTTGTAATCAACAACGCGTTTAACAGCTACTAAGATTTTCATCTGGAATTCTCAATGTTGGCAAAACGTTTACAAAAACAATATAGATTTATGTCATTACCGTCACACAGACGGATCAATCGCTATTTTATCCGTCTCTGCAGACTTAGATCTGACTCATTCCATTTGATGGAATTAAACATCTATAGCCTTGGCTGACCCAGCCTGCTTACGAAGCTCAAACTTCTGGATTTTTCCTGTAGAAGTCTTCGGAAGCTCGCCAAATACAATGGCCTTGGGAACCTTAAATCCTGCTAAATGCTGCTTACAGTGGGCGATGATATCGGCTGGAGTGACCTCAAACCCAGGCTTAATCTCTAGGAAGGCACACGGGGTTTCACCCCATTTAGGGTCTGGCTTCGCCACCACTGCTGCTGCAATCACTGCTGGGTGACGATACAGCACATCCTCAACCTCAATTGAGGAAATATTTTCTCCCCCAGAAATAATAATGTCCTTACTGCGATCTTTAATCTTGATATATCCATCAGGATTCATGACAGCCAAGTCACCTGAATGGAACCAACCACCTTCAAAGGCCTCTTTAGTAGCCTTCTCATTCTTCAGATAACCCTTCATTGCAATATTGCCCTTAAACATAATCTCACCCATGGTTTCTCCATCGGCAGGTACAGGCTCCATTGTTTCTGTATTTAAAACCGTAATTGCTTGCTGCATGTGATAGCGCACACCCTGTCTTGCATTGAGGCGGGCACGCTCACCAATATCCAGGCTATTCCATTCGTCTTGCTTAACACATACAGCGGCAGGACCATAAACTTCTGTCAGACCATACACATGGGTTAAATCAAAGCCCAACTTTTCCATCCCTTCAATGATCGAGGCGGGAGGTGCTGCACCAGCAATTAAGCCCTTAACGCCTGTAGGCAGGCCCACCTTCATTTCATCTGGAGCATTCACTAATAAGTTGTGCACAATTGGAGCAGCGCAATAGTGTGTGACACCATGCTCTTTAATTGCTGCAAAAATATGCTCTGCATCTACTCGGCGTAAACATACATTAACGCCAGCTCGAGCGGCAATCGTCCATGGAAAGCACCAGCCATTGCAATGGAACATTGGCAGAGTCCATAAATAAATTGGGTGCTTATTAATATCCCAGTCCAAAATATTCGATACGGCATTAATAGCTGCCCCACGATGATGGTAAACCACTCCTTTCGGATTTCCAGTAGTACCTGAAGTGTAGTTAAGACATATTGCTTGCCACTCATCTGCTGGCATCTGCCAAGCAAAGCTGGGATCCCCTTCTGCAAGCAAATTCTCATAGGTGAGTTGGCCCAACTTTTCACCTGGTACATCAAACTCCTTCTCCTCAACATCAATTAGCAAGATATCGCGATTACTTTCTTTCTTGACAAGCTCTAATGCTTTTTTCATCACACCAGAAAACTCAGGATCCACGATGACCACTTTAGCTTCACCATGATTGAGCATAAAGGCAATCGACTCTGGATCTAAGCGAGTGTTTAAAGCATTTAGCACTGCTCCAGCCATTGGAATACCAAAGTGAGCCTCTACCATTGGTGGAGTGTTAGGCAACATCACTGCGACGGTGTCACCCAATCCGATGCCATGTTTTTGCAAAGCACTTGCAAGACGGCGGCAACGCTCATAAGTTTGCATCCAAGTTTGACGCAATTTTCCATGAATGACTGCAATACGATTTGGATAAACTTCTGCTGATCTCTCTAAAAACAAAAGAGGTGTAATGGGTGTGTAATTCGCTGAATTACGATCCAATCCTTGTTCATAAATATTGGCCATCATTTACCTTCAGTATCTATTTTTTAAATATCTGCGAGCGCTTTAACATGTGCGACCACACTACGGCTCAGGGCCGAGAGGTTGTAGCCGCCTTCTAGGCAACTAACAATACGACCTTGTGCATATTCCTTAGCAATCTCTTTTAGGCGCTGAGTAATCCATACATAATCATCCTCAACTAAACCCATTTGACCCAAATCATCTTCACGGTGAGCATCAAAGCCAGCAGAAATAATGATGAGTTGTGGCTCGAAATTACGTAAAGCTGGAAGCCAGCGCTCCTCCACAATAGAACGTACTACATCGCCACGAGTAGTTGCTGGTAAAGGAATGTTCACCATATTGTCTGCATTATCCAAGCCGCTATACGGATAAAAAGGGTGCTGAAAAAAACTGCACATCAACACATTGGGCTCATTCAAGAATGCAGCCTCAGTGCCATTACCATGGTGAACATCAAAGTCAATGATCGCGACGCGTTCGATCCCATAAGTTTCCATTGCGTAACGTGCAGCAATGGCAACGTTATCAAAAAGGCAAAATCCCATGGAACGTGTAGGCTCGGCATGATGGCCTGGCGGTCTTACTGCACAAAACACATTTTCTACTTCACCCTTCATCACCGCATCTACGCCTGCAATAGCTGCTCCAGCAGCACGCAATGAAGCTCTATAGGTGTGGGGATTCATAATCGTATCGCCATCTAACATGAAATAGCCACTTTCAGGGGCGCGATCTCTCACAAAGCTGACATGATCTCGGCTATGAACCAACTCAAGCTGGTCTTCCGTCGCCAAGGGAGCGTCTAAATGCTGTAAAAAGCGATCAACACCGCTACGAATCAAATGATCGTTAATTGCCTGAATTCTCTCTGGACACTCTGGGTGATGGCTTCCCATCTCATGTTTCAGAAAGTCTGGATGAGTTATGTATCCTGTTGTCATTACTCAAATTCCTTAATAGCAAAACTGTAATTTTATAATCTAATCTCGACATGAAATTTTGCATTTCCTACCTACTTTTAGCCTTACTTTTGGGGGCATGCTCAAACACCCCCATACAACCCAACAATCCAGTAAATAATCAATCCAATCAGGTTCAACAACCCATCGTAAACCAAGCTGAAGAAGCGGCCCCTGAAGCCCGTTTTAGCCAAAATCTCAATGAGCTCATGGCTCAGGTATCTCAGACGCACCAAATCCCACTTTCGAACATAGAAGCAGGCTTCTTGGATGCTAAAACGATTCCGTCGATACGCAAATTGGTATTACCCCCATCGGCCACGTTTAAAAAGAATTGGCTGGTATACCGTCAGCGCTTTATTGAACCAGTCCGCCTCAAGGCTGGTCGAGCCTTTTGGGATCAAAATCAGGCTTTTTTGAGTCAAACAGAGCAGTCGACTGGAGTACCTGCCGAACTGATCGTCGCCATTATTGGCATAGAAACGATCTATGGACGTCAAACTGGCACATTTAGAGTCAAAGATGTTCTTTCAACTCTTGCATTCAGTTATCCGGATACCCCCAATAAACTCGCCCGAGAGCAGCTTTTTAAAGATCAACTCAAAGAGCTGATGTTGATGTGCTGGAACGAAGCTGGTGGAAAGTTGCCATCTAACAATAGCTCCTTAGGTGTAAATCAAGCTCGCTTTAATGCCTGCCTTAATCAAAGTAGCTCATATGCTGGCGCGATTGGCTTACCCCAATTTATGCCCGGCAGTATTCGTAACTTTGCCGTGGACGGAGATGGTGATGGTCGTATAGATCTTAGACAAAGCTCAAAAGATGCCATTGCTAGCGTTGCTAATTTTATGAAGAAGCATGGCTGGCAAACAGGAATGCCGATTTACTTTCCGATACAAGACCAAGCTATCGCAGCTGTGCGGGCATTAGCTGATGGTGAGCCCCAACTGAAATACTCTGTTCAGGAGCTGATTGAAAAAGGAATTCTGACGCCCCGGCAAGGAGATCTACAAACTGGTGGTGTTGCACCCCAAAGTGGGGCATTTATTGTGGATTTACCATATCCCGATAAGGATGGCTCTGACCAAGTTTATTACGTTGTGGGTTTAAATAATTTTCTGACGATTGTTCAATACAACCGTAGTTACTTTTATGCTCAAAGTGTGGCTGAATTTGCGCAAGAGCTGGGATATAAAAACCAAAGCGTTGTTCCCATCATCAATCCAGCTAAAACTTCCGAACTTAGTAATCCAAAATCAAAGTCTAAAAAAACAAAGGTCGTGAAAAAGACTAAACAGAATTAAGCTGGAAACACTCCAGTAGATAAGTAGCGATCTCCACGATCGCAAACGATGAACACGATGGTCGCATTTTCTACTTGTCTTGCAATACGCAGGGCGACTACTAAGGCACCGCCGGCTGAGATCCCACAGAAGATACCCTCTTGAGCTGCTAAACGCCGTGCCATCTCCTCTGCATCAGCCTGAGTGACGTATTCAATACGATCGACTTTATCACCTTCATAAATTTTAGGTAAGTACTCTACTGCCCATTTACGAATACCTGGAATCTGTGAACCCTCTTCAGGCTGCGCACCAATAATCTGAATATTGGGATTCATGGATTTGAGATAAGTAGATACGCCGGTAATCGTTCCCGTAGTACCCATTGCCGAAACGAAATGGGTAACCTGACCATCTGTATCACGCCAAATTTCAGGGCCAGTAGTTTCAATATGAGCACGAGGATTGTCGGGATTTGCAAACTGATCAAGCAATCTACCTCGTCCCTCTCTTTGCAATTGCAAGGCATAGTCTCTTGCAAATTCCATACCGCCAGAAGCAGCGGTCAAAATCAGTTCCGCACCATACGCTGCCATACTTTGTCGACGCTCAATACTTTGATTTTCCGGCATGACTAAAATCATCTTGTAGCCCAGCATCGCTGCCGTCATTGCCAAAGCAATGCCAGTGTTTCCGCTAGTAGCTTCAATGAGGGTATCGCCTGGTTTAATTTCGCCGCGCTCTTGGGCGCGCATGATCATCGACAGCGCAGGTCGATCTTTGACCGACCCGGCTGGGTTATTACCTTCTAATTTACCCAAGATCACATTATTGCGAGCTTCATTCTCTTGGCCAGAAATACGCTGCAAACGCACTAGAGGCGTGTTGCCCACCGTTTGTGAAATGGTTAAATATATTGGTTTGCTCATAAGCCCATTTTAGCCATAAGCAGACCTAAACTCTAAAGGGCTTAATTTCTGCGGCTAGGTCCCGCACGCTCCGACTGATGGCGCGTACTAGCTTGACCACGAGAACCACGTCTTCCAGAACCTTCCTTTTGGGTTTTACCATTAGGCTCTCGAAAAGAGCTAGGGGCTTCTATTGTTAAGCCGTTATCCACCATTTTTTCTACTGATTTCATACCAATACCCCTGACACGCTTTTGCAAGTCATTGGCATCTTGAAAATGACCCCCATCTAAGCGTTCGGCAATAATCGTTTTGGCCTTTGCAGGGCCAATGCCTTTAATACTTTCTAACTCTGATTGAGTAGCTGTATTAACGTTGACAGGCTCAGCGGCTGCAATACTCAAACCACCTACTAGAATCGCAGTCGACAATGTGATGGCCTTAATAAAGCCTTGTACCGCCTTATACGTAATATATTGAGTCATTCTTTCTCCTGAAGTAAATAAAAAATCCACGCAGCTAGGTACGTGGACTACTTACAACGGAGAGAAAAAATAAATGTTGACTGCTTTATTTTGATTACAAAAGAATCAGTAACAGAGAAGGATAAAGTTGCTAAATTATCCTCGGTTTATTTTGTATCCAAGGGACTGGCCAAGAAACCAGCATTAGCTTCAAGCCACTCAATATAACTGCCAACGCCTTGCTCCACAGTCAAGAAGGGCTCGGTATATCCTGCTGCACGCAACTTCGTCAAATCAGCTTGCGTAAAGCATTGGTACTTCCCCTTGAGCGCATCTGGGAAAGGAATATATTCAATTGCTTTTTCTTTCACCAATTCAGCAAGGCTTGCTGGCTGTGCCTTATCTAATTTACGCATTGCATTGGCCACAGAAAATGCTACATCGTTAAACGGTTGCGCACGACCAGTACCTAAATTAAAGATCCCACTGATCTCAGGATGATCTAAGAAGTAGAGATTTACTTTGACGACATCCTCAACTGCAACAAAGTCACGGCTTTGTTCGCCAGGGCCATAGCCACCATATTCGCCGAATAATTTCACATGGCCATTTGCTTTGTACTGGTGATACTGATGAAAAGCCACAGATGCCATGCGTCCTTTATGTGATTCACGTGGACCATATACATTGAAATACCTAAAGCCGACAACTTGTGCAGTATTCGCTTTTTCAGCAAAGCGCTTGCGCATGACCTGATCAAATAAAAACTTTGAGTAGCCGTAAATATTGAGCGGCTTCTCATGCTCACGACTTTCTACAAACACCTCTGAACCGCCATAAGTAGCTGCAGAGGAGGCATATAAGAGTTGTACTTTTTGTTCAGTACAGATATCTAACAAGTCCATGGTGTAGCGATAGTTATTGGCCATCAT
>CAJARE010000371.1 GCA_903944255.1 uncultured beta proteobacterium | reverse complement strand
AGACCTCTATCGCCAATAAGGTATTTCTTAGAGCGTAACTACGTAGTTTTTGTTCCAATGCGTCAAGGGTTTTCAAAATCAGGCGGAAATTATTCTGATGGATCTTGTTCAATGAAGGCAAATGGCTTACTTCAAGCTGAAGATATTCAGCCTGTAATTGAATATGCTCATAGCATTCCATATGTAGATAAAGTTCAAACATTAGTAGTTGGTCAATCTCATGGCGGTTGGACAACCTTGGCTTATGGCGCTAGTAATCCAGATAAATCTGTCAAAGGCTTAGTAAATTTTGCAGGCGGCCTGAAAAATGAAAGTTGTGGTGGTTGGCAATCCGATCTATATCGCACTGCTGAGGATTTTGGAAAGGCAACTCAAGTCCCAACAATATGGCTCTACGGGGACAATGATTCCTTTTTTTCCAGGCAAATCTCAGACGCTATGTTTGAACATTACAGGGCAGGAAATCCTAAATCTCAATTTATAGCCTATGGAATTTTTGGTAACGATTCGCATCTATTATTCACAAGCAATGATGGGAGAGCCATTTGGGAGCCGTATCTTACAAAGTTTCTTGAGTCTCTAGGCATGCCTTCTAAAGTTGTTAACCCTCAGTTTCGGCCTTTGCCGCGTACGGTAGCCCCAGCGAAAACCCACTTTGCTGAAATTGGGGAGATTGAAAAAATTCCCTATTTAAACGATTCGATGAGAAAAGCGTACAGCTTATTTTTAGAAAAACCCTTTCCAAGGGCATTTGCCATTAGTGAAACCAATCATTTTGGATGGGAGTATGGCGGTGATGATCCCTTGGCGAATGCCTTGAGTAGGTGTGAAAAGAAAGCAAGCTCGAAATGTAAGTTATATGCCGTTGATGACTATGTGGTTTGGTAGCTAATAAGCTAGAAATACCAGTTAAGCTCTTCAAGCCACGCAATGGTATGCAGGGGATACCTTCCAGGGGATATTTTTTCACAACAATTTTTCTAAAATGGCTTTTGTTGAGGTATCTTATTAGAAATGATTGCTAATGTTTTATTTAAATAGTTAAAGCCGCTTTTGCAGTTGAATTCCAAATCAAAAAGGTCAGCGTATGAATGTAAAAAATATTATTGGCTTAGTCGAAAAATTATTTCTAATTATTATTGCAATTTTTACAGTTGCTGCAATGGGCCAAGAAATTTCTTCTCTTATTGAGAATCGTCGTGTGGAGCTACAGGATCTCTTGCTAATGTTTATTTATGCAGAGGTGCTTGGTATGCTGGCAGCCTTTTATTCTAGTCATCGCATTCCAATCACAATACCGTTATTTATTGCAATGACTGCATTAAGTAGATTAATTATCCTTCAAGGTAAAGATGGCAATCCCTCAATCTTGCTTTATGAGAGTGGAGCTATCATCTTGATTGCAGGCGCCTGTTGGATTATTAGTCGTGTCAACATGTCTAAAGATCATGATCGAGAATGATTAGCGCCATAGGGCTTTAGGTGAATGACTGGTGCCGATCATATTAACTTGATTACGCTAATATCCCGCTTTATACGGGATATTTTCTTTTGGTCTGGATGGGGAATGGCGGTTTAGAGTTTATGAGCCCTAATGTCATAGTTTCGTGCTCTAATGCCATTCAATATGATTACTGTCGTGATTGCCTCCTATAGATACGGACACCTTGCGGCGCATTGCATCGAGTCACTGCTCTCCCAAACGACTCCACCTACAAGGATTTTATTTGTTGATGATGGCGGCTTAGATTGCAATCATTTGCCAGACCTTTATCCTGAAATTGAATATATATTGAGACATCAAAATTTGGGGGTTGTAGATAACTTTCAAGACATACTGTCTCAGATTAATACAAAGTATGTTCTATTCATAGGCGCTGATAATTGGCTGCGTTCAGACGCAATTGAATTGTTATCAAATGCCAGCGCAGATATCGTCACATACGACATTGTTGTTACGGGCGAATTAAAAGAAGAAATCTTAATTCGAGTACCCGGTGAGACCCTGTCTTACCAGGGCGACTTATATTGGGATCGTCAAGAACAGCACCATGGGTCAATGATGTACCGCACGGCTTTTGGGCAAAAAATTGGCTATAAGAAACGATACGAAGATGGCGCTCATCCCCAAGAGGATTGGAATCTATGGGACAAAATGATCGAAAAAGGTGCGACAGTAGCTAGCCTCAAAGAGGGGCTTTTATTCTATAGAAGACATCGAGAAAATTTTTTGAAATATCCGCATGAGGCTGCGCTGACTCCGGAGCTAGAAGCAAGCTAAGCCCTTGAAGAATGAGTAGATAAAGAGTTAAGAAATAAGAGCATATACCTTCGGCCTGATTAAATTTTCCCCGCAGCCACCAAGAAGCTTTAAAACCACCTTCGGGTGGTTTTTTATTGGCTAAGTGAGCATGTCTTTTAAAACGAGACTTTTTCTCTATTTGATCTAAATCAATTAGGGGGCCATTATTATTTTTATATCGGTATTAAGGCATTTATAGAGAGCATACTTAAAAATAAAGTAAGCAAGGTGCCGCATCATGATTATAAAAGTACTCTTAGTTTTGACGATGTTGAGTTTAGTAAAAGTAGCATTTTCTGCGACACCCCAAGAATTGCTAAAAGGGTATGAGGCTCAGTCTGGTAAAGCTTCCTCAGCGCATGGAGAGCAGTTCTTCAATGCCAAGCATGGCAAAGAGTGGAGTTGTGCCTCATGTCATGAAAATCCTCCAAACCACGACACTAAACATATTGTCACTGGCAAGCTTATTAAACCCCTATCTCCTAATAGCTTTCCTGAGCGGTTTACCGACCAGGCCAAGGTTGAAAAATGGTTTAAGCGTAACTGTAATGATGTGCTTAGCCGTGAATGTTCTGCCCAAGAAAAGGCTGACCTACTTTCTTGGCTGATGACAGTTAAATAAGGCGTAAATGAAACATCACCTTTTGCTTTCTTTGGCATTGCTGTTGGCATTACCAGCTTGGGCTGCAAAAATGACCATGCCCTCCGATGCCCCTAAGTCTTATGAAGCCGAGTGTGCTAGTTGCCACATGGCTTATCCACCAGGCTTATTAGGCCCAAAGAATTGGCAAAACATCATGTCAGGTCTGGATAAGCACTTTGGCACAGATGCAAGCCTTGATACAAAAACTGAATCTGAAATCACCCAGTGGTTACTTAAAAATACTGCTACCAAACAAAAGTATTCTGCATTTGCTCCGGAGAATCGAATCACTAAAACTTCTTGGTTTATTCGTAAGCATGATGAAGTAAGGGCTGATGTATGGAAAAGAGCCGGAATCAAGAGCCCTGCAAATTGCTCCGCTTGTCATGCTGATGCCGTCAAAGGTAATTTTGATGAAGATAATATTCGGATACCAAATAAATGAATGCTTCAAATCAAAAGCAATCCGTTTTAGTTTGGGATATGCCCATTAGAATTTTTCATTGGCTATTGGCGATTTCTTTTGCGGGAGCTTGGCTGACTTCAGAGAGCGAAGCACAGCAAATGATTCACTATGCCTTTGGATACTCAGCTTGCATTCTTGTTCTATTTAGAATCATTTGGGGAATAGTTGGTACTAGGTATGCTCGATTTAGCCAATTTATTAAAGGCCCAGCAGAAACTATCCACCATATTAAATCGCTCATGACTGGCAGCGAGCATTCTGGCCTTGGACATAACCCGGCTGGCGCCTTGGTGATGATTTCATTAATGATCTTGATCTTGCTGATTGGCTTAACCGGCTATTGGAGCATCAAAGAATTTCTTGGCGATGTAATGAGCGAGGCTCACGAAACCATTGCCAACATTACATTGGTTGTTGTTGTAATTCATGTGGCCGCTGCAATCATCATGAGTTTTTTACAAAAAGAAAATTTAGTAAAGTCTATGCTTAGCGGCAAAAAAGAGGGTACTTCTGATCAAGCAATTCGATATCCAATGTATTTGCTTGGCGCACTGCTAGCTATAGCGTGGGTATACTCTTTTTATCTAATAGTTGGTGGTTCTTTACCCGCGTTAACACAATAACCGCCATCAATTTTTGGAACTCAAGCCCTATGAAGATTCAATTTGTCATTTATTTCATCTTGACTGTGGCTTTTTCAACATCAGCTTTCGCTAATGACAAGAATATTAATGGAGCACAGATCTACAAAGAGGTCTGCGCTGTTTGTCATACCTCAGGGGTTGCAAATGCCCCAAAACTAGGCGATCAAAATGCCTGGAAAAAATTAATCAGCGAAGGTCAGGTAATTATTACGGCCCATGGTTATGTTGGCGTAAGGGCAATGCCACCAAAAGGTGGCAAGGAAGGGCTGTCAGTTGAGCAATTTGCTGAAGCCTTAAATTACATGGTGAATCAATCGGGGGGTCATTGGAACTCTCCAGACAAGTCGATGCTTGAGCAAATCAATAAAGAAATTGCCAATCGTAAAAAGACTCAGAAAGTAGGGGTATTAGCTGCCTTAACGGTTCAGCTGAGCAATATCATTTAAGATTAAAAGATGAACTTCCCACTTAGTCACATCTCTTCTCTTTGTAAATATACGGGCATTAGTTTTACTGCTGGCGCTATTACGCATGGATTTTTCAGTGAGGAGCGAGCCATCTGGACTGCTGTATTTGGAGTCGTAATTTATCTCGTTGGCGGCATACTAGAAAAGATTGCTAATCCCGATAAAGATCATAGTTGGACTGATGTATTGGCCATCGGTATTGTTGCCTCAATTGGTTTGGGTTTCTTTACTGGAGGACTCCAACATTTTCCAGATTCGCCCGGTAGAAGTTCCTGGGTAGTTCCTGTTGGGTTTGCTATGTCTTTGTTGGCGATGTATTTAATGGAAGGCAAGGGCAAAGTAAAAGTAAAGAGTGTCTTGATTTATGGCGCCATTAGTCTAGCTCTTGTTATTGCCGCATCTTTATATTCCCTCTCTTACTTTAATGAGCATGGTGGTGATGGCCATAGTCATGATCATGGAACGCCAGCAAAAGTAATGGCTCCATCAATAAAAGAGCTTCGTATAGAGGTTGATGACACGATGCGTTTTTCTCCAGCAACATGGGAGGCGCAGGCGGGAGAGCCGATCCGTATCATTTTAGTTAATAAGGGCAAGGTTGATCATGAGCTAGTGATTGGCACAGAAAAAGAAATCATTGCTCACGCTAAAGAGATGGCAAGTCCTGGGGCTAAAGGACATCATCATGCAAATGAAATCTCAGCAAAACCGGGACAACAAGCAGAATTGGTTTGGACCTTTAAAAAGCCTGGGCAATATGCCATGGCATGTTTTGAGCCTGGTCACTACGAGGCTGGAATGAAAGGCGTCATTAATGTAGTGGCACAGAAGCACTAGATTTATTTAAAGGCGCTTATGCCGATGCACATAGTGTTTGAAGAATGTGCATCGGATTCATTTACCTTGCTACTAGTCGAGCTTGATACCTAGCTTTTTAATGATGCTGCCGTATTTGCCCACTTCATTTTGAATTAAGCTTGCAAATTGTTCGGGCGTATTACTGGTAGCATCTGCGCCATTTTTATCCATCGCTGCTTTGAAATCAGGCGTTGCCGCAATAGCGACAAGTTCTTTATTCAGCCTATCAATAATGGGCTTAGGTGTTCCAGTTGGCGCTAATACTCCCAGCCATAAGGCCGCTTCAAATCCAGGGTAACCTAGCTCTGCAACAGTAGGGATCTCTGGTAGCGCTGGTGAGCGCTTAGGGCTCCCTACGGCAAGCGCACGGAGTTTATTGGCTTTAGCATGTTGTAGTAGGGCTGGCATGGACCCAAAGAGAACTTGCACTTGATTAGAGACGATAGCTAAGTCTGCGTCAGCATTGCCTTTGTATGGGATGTGAGTCATCTTCATGCCAGTAACATCGTTGAGCATTTCCATTGCAAGCTGGGTTGTAGAGCCATTACCCGCTGACGCAAAATTTAACTTACCCGGTTGACTTTTTGCTAATGCCACCAATTCAGTCAAGGAGTTAGCGGGAACTTGTGGGTTAACTACTAACAAGTAGGGAGTCACAGCCACGAGGGAGATTGGGGCAAAGCTCTTAATGGGATCATAGCCAAGCCTAGAGTAGGCGCCTGGAGCCACTGCCATTGTGCTGGTTGTTCCCAGCGTGAGAGTGTAGCCATCGGGAGCAGCCTTAGCAGCAGCATCGGTACCAATGGTGCCACCAGCGCCACCTTTATTTTCGACAATAATAGTTTGGCCTAAACGCTCCCCCAATTTTTGTGCCACGACGCGGCCCACAATGTCAGTTGAGCCTCCAGCAGGGAAGCCAACAATAAGACGTATGGGCTTATTGGGGTAATCGGACTGGGCATGGACTAGCAGGGGTGAGCCTACCAAGATACCCGCCGTCAAAAAAAGGCCTATGAGATTAGATAATTTGCGCTTCATTGCATTAGTCTCCTAATTGTTATTTTGGGAAAAGTCGCCTGTCTAAAATAGCATAATCTTTGGCTACCCACCATCAATTTGGTATAGTCGCTTTCTGGTAATGGGGACCATATCTTTTATTCAAACTAGAACCCCAATAGAGATTATCTAATTAACCTGGAAAGGACAGTAATGAGCACCGAATTTGTGATTGATCCCCCTAAAGTGAATTCCATTCCAGTGGAAGGGGAAACTCGCCGTTTTGCAGTAAATCGAATTTTTTGTGTTGGACGAAATTACGCAGATCATGCTCGCGAAATGGGGCATGATCCAGACCGAGAGCCCCCCTTCTTTTTTATGAAGCCAGCAACTGCGATCGTGACAGACGGTCAAGATATGGCCTATCCGAGCTTATCTAAGGATGTTCATCACGAAATTGAAATGGTTGTGGCGATTGGCAAAGGCGGCTCAAATATTTCTTCTGAACAGGCCCTTAACCATGTTTGGGGTTATGGTGTTGGTTTAGATATGACACGTCGAGATTTACAGGGTGAAGCAAAGAAAATGGGCCGCCCCTGGGATACCGGCAAGGCATTTGATCAGTCTGCCCCTTGTTCTAGCTTGATGCCAGTTAGTCAATGCGGCCACCCAAGCAAGGGTGCGGTCCGACTTTTTGTCAACGATGAGTTACGTCAAGAGGGTGATCTAAATCAACTTATTTGGAACGTGCCAGATACTATTGCCTACTTATCAACATTATTCGCACTTGAGCCTGGCGACCTGATTTTTTCTGGTACGCCAGCGGGCGTAGCAGCGGTTAAAAAAGGCGACGTTCTAAAAGGCCATGTCGATGGACTTCCAGATTTGATTGTTCGCATTATTTAATCATTAGGAGCCCCAGGACCATTTTTTAATGCTTTTGGATATGCACATCAGGTATGCGCAAGACCACCTTCGGGTGGTTTTTTCTTTTGCCCTGGCTTTGGCAGAAATTAAAGAATCGGTATATAAAAGACATATTCTTACTTATAGGCCCTCAAATGAAAAAAATACTCTCGATCGCTCTATTGCTCCTTTCGATGATTGGACTTTCTCAAGCTGCAGATACAGAGCCTGCTAAGCCAGGCTCAATTTGGTTAACTGATGTAAGAACAAGCATTAAGGCTCAAAAATACGATCAAGCTATTAAGCAATTGCAGGAGGCCAATGAAACAAGTTCAGCCGATTGGAATAATTTATTGGGCTACAGTCTTCGCAAAAAACAGCCACCCGACTTAATGGGGGCGGAAAAATATTATTTAGCGGCATTGAAAATAAATCCAGCGCATCGCGGAGCTCTCGAGTATTACGGAGAGCTAAAGTTAATGAATAACGATTTGCCTGGGGCTGAGGCACTATTAGCCAGATTAGATAAAGCCTGCACTTTTGGTTGCGAGGAGTATTCTGATTTAAAAGGGGCCATACAAAAATATAAGTCTAAAAAGTAGTGATGGAGCCAGATGATGGAGACAATCAATCCCAGCGCAGGATCTGGTAAGTATCAATTAATCGCCTTTGATGCTTATGGAACATTATTTGATGTTTACTCCATGGCGCAACTAGCAGAAGAATTATTTCCAGGCCATGGGCAAGCGCTAACTTTCATGTGGCGCGATCGACAGATTGAATATACCCGCCTAGTTACTTTAAGTGATCCCAGCCCTTCTGGCAGTAAATACTATTTACCATTTTGGGACTTGACGATACGATCACTACATTATGTTTGTAAGCGAATGAGTTTAGAGCTCAGTGCGGAAAATGAAAAGCGCCTAATGGATCAGTACGCCAAACTCACGGCCTATGATGACAGCTTAACGGTGCTCAAGAGCATTAAAGAAAGAGGCTTTTCCACTGCCATTTTATCTAATGGTAGTAAAGATATGCTGGCAACAGTAGTACAAAGCAACGGTTTGAAGCCTTATTTAGATAAGGTTGTGACCATTGAGGATGTCCGTTTATTTAAAACAGCTCCACAGGCCTATGAGCTTTTAATAAAAGAATTTTCTGTAAGTAAGAATGAAATTCTGTTTGTCTCAAGCAATGCTTGGGATGCCCTAGCAGCGAAGTGGTTTGGTTTTGATGTCTTTTGGGTGAATCGTCTTGGACACCCATATGAAGAGATTGGAGATAGGCCGAACTATGAAGGTTCTTCCTTAAGCAAGGTGCTAGAAATTATTTAAGGTAGTAATATGCTATTCAATACTTGCGTAAATAAGAATGGGGTAGCAATGAATATTCAAGGCGTTTTATTGGCGGTCATTTTTCTATCGCCATCCTTATCGATGGCCCAGTCATCTACACCGCCAGATATGAGTAAAACAAATCCACCTGCCCGTTCATTCGTTGTGATTGATAAAAATAAAGACGGTCATATTTCTCGCGAAGAAGCGAAACAAGCAGGCATCCCAACTCTCAATTTTGATGCTGCGGATAAAGATAAGGATGGCAAGATTAATCTGAGCGAATGGACTTTGCTCAAGTTTTAATTTATCCCGCTGCTTAACTTCATTAGCATCGAGTCTTGTATGATGATCCCAATATATTGAGGGAATCATATGAATCAGCCAATGTCTCAGATTGAGCTAGAAAGTCTAGCCGAGAAATTAGAGCGCCTTTCAGTTCAATATATACAAGATAAAAATTGGATAGCGCTAGAGCAGATGCTAGATCCAGCCTGTCAATTCGTTGGCATGAATGGGGCTTGTGATCACCAAAGCGCCATGACTTTAATGAAGGCGATGAATCTTGGACCAGTTAAATTTAAAGACTTTAAAGTTACTCAATCTGGAGATAATCTGGTCGTGAGCTTTTGGCTTGCTGCACTTGAGCATCAAGATGGTAAAGAGTTGTCAGCAGATTATTCGCCTCGCCTAAGTATTTGGAAAATGGTAGATGGTCAGTACTTATGCATTGCCTATGCGGACCTCATAGCCCAGAAGAGCCTCGATAAGGCCTAAATGATTCGATTTAATATTTGCATAGTTCAGCCAGATAACTATATACACTCTTACGCTTTTTTAGAGCTGGGTGAGCTACTGTACTTTTCACTAAAAGATCTTGGATATGAGGCTAGTTTTGGCTTTAATAATCCTGACCCCAATGCCACCAATATCTTAATTGGGTGCCATCTCCTAGATCCTAGATTTATTCCTGAGCTTCCAGCCTCTACAATTTT
>CAJARE010000370.1 GCA_903944255.1 uncultured beta proteobacterium | reverse complement strand
TACTAAACGCGCCTTTACCTTTTCGTTAATTGCACACTTAGGTTTAGTAGCCTTTCTGGTCATCGGTATTAGCTGGAATAACAGCACTCCAGCTGGAATTGAAGTAGAGCTTTGGGATTCAACACAACAAGTCGAAACACCTCCTGCTCCGGAACTCAAAACGGAAATGAAAGAAGAAGCAGCCGATATTGCCGTAAAGAAAAAACCAGTAGAAAAAGAGCCCCCTAAAAAAGAAAAAGGGGTGGTCAAAGAGCCACCTAAGCCAGCAAAAGTAGCCCCTCCAAAAGAAGTGCCTAAAAAAGTAGAGCCCCCCAAAAAGGTAGAGGCGCCAAAACCCGCTGCGCTTACTCCAGCGCAAATTAAGGCAAATGCCGAGGCGGATAAACGACGTGAGGCCAATATCGCCAGCCTACGAGGCTTAGCTGCCAATGATGGCGGCACAGGCGGCACCGTTGGCAGCGGAGTTGGTGGGGGTGGCAATGCACCCCCTGGATGGAGCGATAAAGTCATTAAGAAAGTGCGCGCCAACATCACTTTTAATGCAGATTCCTTCAAAGGCAACAAACAAACTGTCATTCAACTGCGTTTAGCCCCTGATGGCGCTATCCTATCTAGGACAATGACTTCTAGTAGCGGCGATAATGCTTGGGATCAGGCTGTTTTAAGCGCGATTGATGCAACACAGAGTTTGCCTCGCGATGACAATGGACAATTCCCGACATTAACACCCGAACTGAAATTAAAACCAAAGTAAATATCACAATATGATGAATTCAATTGCCCGTACTTTGCAAAAAACCATTCTGATTTTCAGCGCTAGTGTGTTGAGCTTATTGAGCCTTCCCAGCTTTGCTCAAATGAGTATTGAAATTACTGGTGTTGGTCAATCACTCTATCCCATCGCTGTGATGCGATTTAAAGATGAAAGTAAGTTACCCGCCAGCGTCACTGACATCATTCGCCAAGATCTAGCACGCAGTGGTTACTTTAAAAATATTGAAAACGGCAACGCTAGCGAGAGTGGCGAAGACGCGCCAAACTATAATGCTTGGGCTGCCCGTGGAGCCAATGCTTTGGTAGTAGGTTCGGTAGTGCAAAAGGGCGCTGATCAATTTGATATTCAATACAGACTATTTGATATCCGTAAATCCCAGAGTCTTGGTGGCCTAAACATTAATTCCAGCGCTGATAATCTACGCGCGGCCGCCCATAAAATTGCCGATGACATCATCATGAAGTTATTAGGCGAGCGCGGTATCTTCTCGACACGTTTGTCCTATGTGATTAAGGACGGCAAACGTTTTCGTCTTGTAATCTCTGATGCCGATGGGCAAAACATTCGTAATGCCATGTCTAGTGGCGACCCGATTATTTCTCCATCATGGTCACCTGATGGTAAGAAAGTGGCTTACGTATCTTTTGAAGATCGCAAACCAGTCATTTACGTTCATGAACTAGCAACTGGTCGTCGCATTGCTCTCTCTAATCAAAAGGGTAACAACAGCGCGCCCGCATGGTCACCTGATGGTAAGAAGCTAGCAATATCCTTATCCAAAGATGGCAATACGCAAATCTATAGCATCAATGCTGACGGTTCAGGCTTGCAGCGCTTAACTCGTGGTAACACGATTGATACCGAACCCCAATATTCTCCTGATGGTCGCTCTATTTATTTCACCAGCGATCGTGGTGGCAATCCTCAGATCTATCGCATGAGTGCAGAGGGCGAACAAGTTGAGGCCGGTAAAAGAGTCAGCTTTAAGCAAGGCTTTGTCACTTCGCCACGTATTTCTCCTGATGGAAAATATTTAGCCTATATTGCCAATGTCGGCGGCGGCTTCCGTCTCTACATTATGAATCTGGCCACAGGTGACTCACAGGCACTAAGCGATGGAAGCAGCGATGAATCACCTTCTTTTGCTGCCAACGGAAAGTACGTTCTCTACTCAACCAAAGTTGGCAACAGACGCGTTTTAGCAGCGGTGTCTGTTGACGGTAATACCAAACAGATATTGAGCATTCCAGGTTCTGATGTACGTCAGCCATCCTGGGGCCCTTTTATGGATTAGTGACAAGGCATTGAAGCGGGATGACTTTAGGCTTTATAGCAATTTAGGCAGTTCTAGCTCTCTAAGGGGTTAAAATAAACGCTATCAACTAATTTATTAGCTAATTTGTAAAAAAAGGAAGCCAAAATGACATTCTCAATCGCACGACGCGCCGCTACATTTGCACTCCTAGGGGCTAGCGCTCTTTTAGTAGCCTGTTCATCTGGAGTGAAATTAGATGATGTTGATGGCACTGGTACTGGTGCTGCAGATGGAAAAAGTAGCTTTGGTTCACAACCATGGAACGATCCTAAGAGCCCATTATTTGAGAAAAGTGTTTACTTCGGTCTTGATGAATACACGGTCGAAACCAAATATCAAAAAATGTTGTCTGCTCATGCTGGCTACCTTAAAGCTAATCCAAAGCAAAAAATCATTATTCAAGGTCATACCGATGATCGTGGTACTGCCGAGTACAACTTAGCATTAGGCCAACGTCGTTCTGATGCCGTTCGCAAATCATTGAATTTGATGGGCGTATCGAATGATCAAATGGAAGCAGTCAGTTTTGGTAAGGAAAAACCAAAAGCAGATGGCAACAATGAATCTGCTTGGACAGAAAATCGCCGCGCTGACATTGCCTACATCACCAACTAATGTTGATTGTTTCTACCCTGTTTAAACAAACGCTCTCACGAGCGTTTTGTTTAAGTGCTGCCGCTGTTTTCTGCTTCACTTCAACAAGTGCTTGGGCACTATTTAATGATGATGATGCTCGCAAAGCCATATTAGAGCTGCGCAAATCTCTAGCCACCACTCAATTAGAACTACAAGGTCAGATTGATAAGCTCAAGTCGGAAAATACACAACTGCGCGGCAAGATTGAAAATCTTGAGAAGCAAGGCGAAGATATTTCTAAAAGCCAAAAGACTTATTACAAGGACCTCGATAGTCGTATTGGTAATTTTGAGCCCCGCACTGTCACGATTGAAGGTGTTAGTGGCTCAGTTCAGCCTGCTGAGACTAGCGCTTACGACGATGCCTTAAAGTTATTTCAAAGTGGCAGTCTAAAAAAAGCTGACTCAGAATTTTCAGCATTTATTACTCGATTTCCCAAGAGCCCATATGTACCCCTAGCGATGTTCTGGGGGGGCAATAGCAAATATGCCACCAAGGATTACAAGGGGGCTATGACACAATTGCAATCCCTCATTGCACGCTACCCAAATCATCCGCGCCTTCCTGCTGCGATGTTGACCATCGGAAACTGTCAATTGGAGATGGGCAATAAAGCAGCGGCTAAAAGAACATTTATTGAGATTGTTTCTCAGTATCCTGATTCGGATACCGCCAGAGACGCGCAACGGCTGATTGCTGCCACTAAGTAATCATCATTAATGTCTTCGTTGTCTGCAGCCTTTTCACATTTTGCTCCACGCAAACCTGATGCACCTGCAGTGATCTTATTTTCAGGTGGTCTCGATTCCAGCACCATTCTCGCCTTAGCAAAAGATCTTGGTTATGCACCGTATGCGCTATCCGTCAGTTATGGTCAACGTCATTCTTCCGAGTTAGCCGCTGCTAAACATATTGCAAAAAAGATGGGGGTCATTCGTCACGAAGTAGTGAACTTAGACCTCACTCGCTTTGGTGGTTCAGCTCTAACAGATTCCGCTATTGCGGTTCCTACCACGCCTGCTAATGACCAAGAGATTCCTGTGACCTATGTTCCAGCGCGCAACACGATCTTGCTCTCACTAGCCTTAGGCTGGGCTGAATCCTTAGGTGGATTAGATGTGTTCTATGGCGCTAATGCCGTTGACTATTCTGGTTACCCAGACTGTCGCCCTGAATACGTTGCCTCATTCGAAGAAATGGCTAATCTGGCCACTAAAGCTGGTGTAGAAGCCATCAATCACGAGAATCGCTTTCGAGTACATGCCCCGATTATCAATATGAGTAAAGCTCAAATTATTGAACTGGGAAGTACTCTTGGTGTTGATTACTCGCAAACCGTTTCTTGTTATCAAGCAAATGATTTGGGAGAAGCCTGCGGTGAATGTGAGTCTTGCCGCTTAAGGCAGATAGGCTTTAAACAAGCCAATCTGAGTGATCCTACTCGTTATCGAATGAGCTGATATTAGGCTGCATATCCTTAGGAGTTATCCAGCTTGCTTCATTCGAAACTTAATAGCTTCAATGGGATCGGGTGGAGCTATAAAATAATGCTTAGCTTCATAAGCTTCAATCAACATTAGCAACATTTCAAACCGATATGCTTTTTTACTACCAGGCAATGGTTCGTGATCTACAAAATCTGATGCCTCAGCCAAGGCTGCTTCATATTCTTCTTCGGTAGGAATGGGTCTTAAATCTTTCATATACCTTCTATCTTCACTGTCTTTGCGTCAATACTGTCATATGCAGCATGATTTCCTATAAATTTTATATACAGCACACCAATTCGATATGCGACTGCCACAATTAAACGGCAATCATTACCTTTGAGTTATCTTGCTTGAGTCTCAAGCATGCGCGCTACATATCGCGCAATCAAATCAATCTCAAGGTTCACTAAGTCGCCCTGCTGGAGTTTTCCTAGAGTTGTATTCTCAAGAGTGTGAGGGATGATATTGATATCGACTATGCATGCAGTAGACGTATCTTCTGTCTTATTCACAGTCAAAGAAACACCATTCACCACAATCGATCCCTTATAAGCTAAATAAGGGGCTAGTGCTTTTGGTGCTTCAATCCGGAGAAGCCAAGAACCATAGGCATCCGATGCAACTTGTGAGAAGTGAGATACTTTACCAACACCATCCACATGGCCACTCACTAAATGACCACCTAAGCGATCATTTAAACGTAATGCCTTCTCTAAATTAACAGGACCAGTTTGATCTAAGCCCACTGTCTTACTCAAAGACTCACGCGAAATATCCAAAGTAAAGGTATTGCCTTCAAACTGGGTCGCAGTCATGCAAGCCCCTTGAATAGCAATACTATCGCCGAGCACCACGTCATCTAAATAGCCCACTGGTACCTCAACG
>CAJARE010000369.1 GCA_903944255.1 uncultured beta proteobacterium | reverse complement strand
TATGAAATTATTTACATAATCAAATTATGTCGTTTTAAACGACATTGACTGACACAGGGATGAATAATTGACATGTCCTTTTAACGGACAGTTCTTGATGGGGATATCCAAGACTAATGGCATCTAAACCTGCCAAGCCCGAAAAGAAAATAGCCTAACAAGTGGGCTATTGAGATTCTTGGTGGCCCGGGGCGGAATCGACCAGGGCCCAGGATGCCTGTAACTCTATTTACAGTTTTTCTTGTCCATTAAATCGGTGAGCCTTGTCATTCTTGTATCGGCAGCTGCTATTGCTTCATTGGCATTGCTATAAGTAGCAATAATTCCGACAGGGAAAAAAATTGCAGCCATAGTATTTGTACCAGTGACACCCTTTACATCCTCAGCTTCTTTTTTAGCCTGCCCAGCCTGCTTATATTCATCTTTTAAAGACTCGCAGGATAAATCTCGATCCGAAAGCTTTGTAGTCTCAATCACTTTAGGCGTTGAACACGCACTTATGAGGGCCACAATAAAAGTGGTTAAAACTAAACGGCTGATTGTATTCATCAATCCTCCCAATAAAAACACTAGATTAATTTAGAGGTTGATCTAAGTTAATGAGTAATTACCCCCAATCTTGCCAAATCCCAGAAGAAAATGCCCCGCACGGAGCAGGGCATTATTTGAATCTTGGTGGCCCGGGGCGGAATCGAACCACCGACACAAGGATTTTCAACTCTCCGATAGACCGTACTTTCGCTAGCTAGCCTGCAAGGTTAACCCCACCATAGACAAACTTTGTGCACACAAAATTGATGGGGTCTTGTAAGGGGTTGAATTGGTTAAGTTATTTTGACCCACGCAAGGATTACAAGGCAGTTTGGTGGCGTTGTGGGGATTTGACTGACACAAGGATGTGATGTCCTTGTTGTGGTCAGGGTACCCCACGCATGAACTGTCCTTTAAAAGGACACTTCATTTATTTGTTGCGATGGTCCGCTAACGACCCTAAGCAGACTTTGACGGACAGTACCTCCGCATAGCTACCCACCTCTTTTCATCGCCAAAGGTATTACAAGTTGAATCTAGCAGTAATGACTTTTGATTTCAGCTTAATCACTGCAATCGCTTTTGATCCTTTTGGCACGGAAAAGGCGCCTTTAAGCTCAAATCTTCCTCCTACAGGAAGCAACTCATATTCCTTCTTATCGGATCCATTAAGAATGGTTAGCTTGGCAGTACCGCCTTCAGAAGATATAGGCTTGCCATGGTCAGACAAATATATAGCCAATACATCTGACTTAGCAACTAATTCAACATCAACATCCTTAACTTCTACTACTATCCCGCCATAAACTGGCTTTAACTCATGACCAGCACCCCCATAGGCAAATCCAAAAAAACTTAAAAGTAAACTTGTTATCAATATTTTGATCTTCATATCTTTCTCTTCTAGTTAAAATGTTTCATTTGATTTAATGCTACCTAATACTTTTTCGGATGCCTTCTTGCCATAAAGCCAAAAAATTGCTGGCGTTAAAAATGTATCGAGCAATGTAGAGCTAATAAGGCCTGAAAAAATCACTACCGCCACTGGGTGAAGAATTTCCGTACCAGGTCGCTCTGCTTCAAATAACAACGGCGCTAAAGCAAAAGCCGTTACTAAAGCCGTCATTAAGACTGGGCTAAGACGCTCGATAGAACCCCGAATAATCATTGACAAATCAAATACCTCCCCCTCCGATTGCATCAAATTGAGGTAATGACTGATCTTCAAAATTCCATTGCGTACCGATATTCCCGCAAGAGTAATAAAACCTATCAATGCTGCAATTGAAAGTGGCTGCCCTGAGATCCACAGCCCAATAACGGCACCCACCATGGCTAGCGGGATATTAAGCATGATCATTAAAGATAGTTGCGCTGACCGATAGCGATTATTTAAAACAGCAAATATCAATAAAAGTGAACCTACAGAGAGTAAACCAATTATTTTAGAAGCTTCTTCTTGCGCTTTAAATTGTCCATCTAAGGTAATAAAGTAACCTTCCGGCAAGCTTTGATTACCAATTACAGCCCTAATGTCAGCGACTATGTCCGATAAGGCGCGCTGAGAGGTATTAGCTGACAAGACAATTCTTCTTTTGCCGCCGTCTCTACTAATTTGATTTGGTCCGTCACCATCTTCAATCGTTGCAATTTTGGAAAGTGGGATTTTTCCATTCGGAGTATCAATCAAAATATCCGCGAGGCCCTCTAAATTTCTTGCAGACTCTGGCAGCTTGATCACTAAAGCGAAGCGTCGATTACCTTCAATAATCTGTGAAATCCGCTCCCCTTCAACCATGCCCTGCAAGGAGGACATCACCTGAGAAGCAGAGATTCCATATTGCGCAGTCCGATCATAGTCAATGCGAACTTTGATCTGCGGGGCCAGCACTTGCTTTTCAATCTCTAAATCAACCAGACCTTCAATCCCTGCTAGTTTTGATCTTAATAAGTCTGCCTGACTTCTTAGCTGATCTAAGTCGTCGCCGAAAATCTTGATCGCAATTTGCGATCGAACCCCTGAAAGCATGTGATCTATACGATGAGAAATGGGCTGCCCAATCGCAATAGCAGCGGGTAAATTGACCAGTCTTGACCGAATATCAGCTTGAATCTCAGCCATTGAGCGATCTAGTTCACCTGCCGGTTTAATGCCAACATCAAGCTCACTAACATGCACCCCTTCGGCGTGCTCATCTAGCTCTGCCCTACCGCTTCTTCGGCCAACATAAGTGACTTCGGGAACTTGTCTGACAAGCTTTTCGGCTTGGCTTGCTACGCTAGCAGACTCCGAAAGAGAAACACCAGGATTTAGTCGAAGGCCGATGAGTAATGTTCCCTCATTAAATGGCGGTAGGAATGAGCTCGCCATAAAGGGAATGCTCGCGCCAGCTAATAAGACCGATACAAACGCATACATCAAAGGTTTTTTTGGGGCTTCCAATAATCTAGATAACTGAACTTTGTAATGACTTTTTAACCAAGTAACGATTTTTGTATCGTGATCCCTAAGTGACTTCATTGATGGCAGCAAATAAAAGCAAAGTACTGGGGTGATCGTGACTGACACTAAAAGCGATGCCAAGGTGGAGACAATAAATGCAATGCCCAAAGGAACAAATAGGCGACCTTCAATACCCGGCAACGCAAATAATGGAATAAACACTAAAACAATAATTGCAGTTGCATAGATGATTCCTGTCCTCACCTCTAATGAGGCTGCTCGTACAATTGCTAGTGGAGATAATTGATTGACCTTATCCCTGTCTAGATTTTCTCGCAGACGCCGAATCACGTTTTCTACGTCCACTACAGCATCATCTACTAATCCTCCAATCGCAATGGCTAAACCTCCCAATGTCATCGTGTTGATCGATAGGCCAAAGTATTTAAAAACTAAGGCTGTCAATAAAATCGAAACGGGAATTGCAGTTAAAGAAATGATGACTGGGCGTATCGTTCCTAAAAACAAATACAGTACTACCGCTACAAAGATTGAGGCACCGATGAGCTTACCCTCTAAGGTGCTAATGGACGCATCGATAAAACTCGCCTGTCTAAATGTCACTTTTGGGGTATTCATGCCCACTGGAAGGCCCTGTTTTAACTCAGATATTGCAGCCTCAATTTTCTTGGTTAATTCCACCGTATCTGCTGAGGGTTGCTTTTGAACACCCAGTATTACCGCTGGACCACCCTCATAACCAGCATCTCCTCGTCTTACGGCCGGTGCAAATGTGACATCAGCGACTTGCTTTAAGAGTATTGGCTGGCCATTTCGGCTTGAAACAGCAATATTTTTCAAATCCTCCAAGCTAGAAGTGCGTCCTATATGACGAATCAAGTACTCGCGATTATTCGACTCAAGAAACCCGCCAGATGTATTGGCTGAATATCCTTTTAGTGCATCTTCTATTTGCAATATGCTCAGACCTAGTTCAGCCATGCGGCGAGTATTGGGCTGCACTTGAAACTGCCTAACCTGACCACCAATTGGAATTACTTGAGCAACGCCTGGAATAGCCATTAGTCTTGGGCGAAGAACCCAATCAGCATATTCCCGTACTTGCATGGATGAAATCTTTGACTCATCAATTGGAATGGCAATCTGCATAATTTCACCCATGATCGAGCTAATGGGGCCCATGCGAGAGACGATGCCATCGGGAATAGCGCCCTCCATAGATGACAACCTCTCCGATACCATCTGCCTAGCACGGTAAATATCAACGGACCAATCAAATGTGACGTAAATAAACGAGAGGCCTGCGCTAGATACCGAACGAATGGCTTCAACACCTGGCAAACCATTCATAGCGGTTTCTAATGGGAAGGTGATGAGCTGCTCAACCTCTTCAGAGGCCATACCACCAGCCTCAGTCATGATGGTGACAGTAGGTTTATTTAAATCAGGAAATACATCAACAGGCATTTTGCTTAAGGTAAAGAGCCCATAGCCCATAGCAATCAGGCTAAGCAAAATCACCATCATTCGATTTTTTAAACTAAAGTCTAATAACCAGGTAAACATATTCTGTCCTTAGCGAATCTGGTTAATGAGAGATGACCCATCAGTAACCACTCGGTCACCATCTTTAATGCCGCTCGTGATGACAATACTTTGACCATCTAAGGGCTCATAAACCACCACCCTAGGCTCAAAGGTTTCCGGATTTCTTTTTACCCATACGATGGTTTGGTTTGAGCCGCTCTTAACAAGCGATTTTGTGGGGACTTTGTTACCTAAGACCTTGGTATTGGTGTTTACAAATACCCTTATAGGCTGACCTATAGGGAGATATTGCAAATCATCAGCTTTAGCAGAGAATGTGAGTGGTAAAGCCTGTTCGCGTAGGGTCTGACCACCACCAAGATAAGACAGCTTAATCACCTTGCCATTGACTTCAACTTTGCCGTCAGCAATGTTTTTCGCCAAGTTTGGATCATAGGCAAGCGCCTCAATTAAAAGCTTAGAAGGATTTACTACTTCGAAAATCAGATCTCTCTCTTGCACTACCTGGCCAGAGACAATGCCTGTAGTAGAAATAATTCCAGTAACTGGAGCCCTTAATTCTTCATTAGCGACTGCAGCCTCTGCCTCTTCAATTGTTTTACGAGGAACTGTATCGCTCAGTTCACGCAATCGCTTTAGCCGACTCTCTGCAAGCGATCGTGATTTTCCAGGACCAGCTTCAGGGGTTACATAAGCTAGAACGTCACCTTTATTGACCTTTTGCCCCGGTAATGGAAAGCCGTTGGGCCCAGGAGTAATTCGACCTGCAACAATGGCCTGAACCTTGCCGCCAAAGTTAGGATCCATGATGACCTTACCTGCTATGTCATAGGTTTTGGCATATTCACCTGGTTGACCAGGGGCAGTCATAACATGCAACTGTCTTTGGGCAGGTTTTGGAACAAAAAGATTCCCATCGGCCTGTCTTTTGGGAGCATCGCCCTGAACCTGTACTGATGAGTCATCATGTCCTGGACCAGCATAGACTTTGAAGGTAAATAACGCAGCTGATAAGCCCATGAGAAATGCGAATAATCTGAGATCTCTTAAATTGCGCATCATGCCAGCTCCTTAAATTGATTGATGATTTTTATGGCACGACTTCTTAATAATTCCCTATTGCGATAAGACCAATAAGCAACTCCAGCAACAAAGCACATCAATACCAATAGCTTTAACCATGTTTTCCAATTCATTACTGAAGAATTTTCAAACTGACTTAAATCAATCGTGGAAACTAAAATATCGTTCACGCCGCCATCATTGATGGTGATGCTAATTGGAGTCGGTTGATCTTTAATTTTGTCTTTTAACTCGATCAAATACTCTCCATCACCATGCGGCTTTACAGCCATCTTTACCCCATCAATCTCAACCTCAAGGTTGGCACCTTTTACTGCCTCATTAGTTGCATAGCGATCTAGATAAAGCGTTATTTGCTTGTCTCGAATAACCCCCACAAGTTCATAAAGATCAGACTCAGCGTAAAAACGCGGTAATGTTTTGGCTTGCTGCTGATTTGGTTTTTCGTCACCGTGATCATGTCCCGGCCCCGCATACGATGTAGGCGAGATTGCTAAAGTTAAAACAGCTATTAGCTGCACCAAGTAGTGGGTATAGTTTTTAAATAATTTCATAGGATCAATTTACTTATTCAGGTAACAGGCCAAGCGCCTGGCGTAGATTTGAGACGGCTACTGCGTAATTAATTTTTGCAACTGCCGCTTGTCGATTGGCGTCTACTGCTTCAATCTCAATGCGCAATCTGGTAGGCAGGTCTGTTTCTCCGAAGCGGAACGATTTTTCAAAAAATTGCCGTGTTTCATTGGCTAAGTTAGAGCGCTTATCTGCGGCGCCAAGCTTCATTTGTGCCGACTTCACTAAAGCCATATTTGATTCCACATTACTTAATGCAGACTCGCGCTCATAAGACAATCGAATCTCTGAATCGACCATCTCAGCGGTAGCACTTGCCAATCTATTGGTGTTGCGAGCTTCCGATCCAAAAGGTATTTTCAAGCCCACGGTAACGGATTGCTGATAGGGAACACCGTAGACTTCACGACCCTTTGTGGTCAATATCTGTAATTGCGGGGAGGCCCGAGTTTGAGACTTTGCCAAATCAAGCGCCTTTCTGGCTACCTCCAACTGATCAACAAGCGCTGCAACAATTGGTAAGCTCGAATCTAGACCCGATAAATTTTCAGGAACCTTAGGCACTGGCTCAATATTTTTAGCGGCGTCACCAAATTGAATTTTCTTTAGATTCTCACTACCTAATAGAGAGCGCACCCTTTGCTCAGCATTAATTACATTGGCTTGCGATTCGACCAAAAAGGCTTCTGAGGACGCGAGCGCACCATTAGCCTGATGCAGATCGGCGCGGGATAAGTCACCGGCCTTAAACCTTTTTTCAACATCCATAGCCAACGTCTTTGCGTTCTCAAATCGACGTAGTGCCAAGTCAGACTCAATCTTTGATCTTTGGTAATTCCAATAGGCATCTCTTACTTCAGCCGCAATCCTTAATTGGGCAAGATAATATTGGGATAAGAGCTTTTTATATTCAGCATCGGCTAAATTTATTGAGCTTGACCGCTCATTCCATAACCACAGTGGAATACCCAAGCCCAGTATGGTTTCACTGGCACCCTGATTACTGTTGGCTCTATCTGTCTTTTGGGCCACCTCTACCGATGCGGGACCCACCAAAAGGCTGCTAGCAATTTTTTGCTTAGCAAGCGCTGCCTCTACCTTGTATTGATAGGATCTATAGTCAGGCTGGCGCTGCCATGATGACTCATAGAAAGACTTTAAAGCTGATTCACCTTTGCGCTCACCATTGGCTAGCGCTATTGGTGCCCCCAATAGGAAGATTAATCCTGTAAGTTGGATAACACAGCGACAAACTGCGTCCGAATAATCTCGCGACATAAAAACTCCATTTGTTTATACAAAACAGAGTTAGCGAGAGGATGGTTGGTTTGATGCTCTCGCTAACTTAGGCGAGAGAAATCCAATTGGGTTTTTCTGGTGGAGTGGGAGAAAAATCGACTAAAAACTCCACTTGAGAACTTTCGTAATGAAAGTTAGTGGCAGTAATTGAAACACTAAAAGACGAATTTAAGGCTGGCGTGTGCGCCAAATGGCAGACTCCGCAATCGGAATCAGCGGCTACAGAGTCACCAGTCGAGACAGTAACAGCGGCTTTTTCATGCTCGTGATGGGCAACATGCATGGCTGAGCCCTGCTCCTCTTGGCAGTAAGCAGCGACCGTAGCATAGGAAGTTTGTATCGATAAAGCTAGCAGGGCTAGAATTATCAGGATTTTTCTCATTCACTAATTAAAGCATATTTCCCTTTATTTCGCATTGACAGCTTTTCCATACAAGTCAAATGGATTAGTCACTCAAATAGCTGCTGTATTGCCATAAACTCTTGAATACCTAGTGACTTGGCGGAAGAGGCGGCTCAACAACTTCAGAAGGTCTGTTAATGGCCGATTTGAGACGGTCATATTTTTCAAATTCTTTACAGTGACCGTCCTTTTAAAGGACAAACCATTTTTACTATGTCAGCCATCACAACTATCAAGTAATTGTTATTTCAATTAAAGACAGTCAAAATCCCCGATTTTGAATCAAACGACTGAATTAATTGGGTGGTCAAAAATCAAGTGGGGTTGGGAAAAAGTAGTTAAGGCTCAATTTTTTGGGTGCTTAGCTTTTTTATCGTAGCTTGAGCCTTTTGTATCTGTTGCGCTTTGCGCTCTGAGTCTACTGCTTGTTTGGCAATCTCGGCACTTCGCTTCAGTGAATTAATGCGAGACTGTTGCGGCGTTAATGGTTTGTTAGGTTTGAATTCATAAAAGCGCATATCTATATTTATCTAGGCGCCCCTCGGGGCCTTTTAATCAAGTCGCATTCGGCTCTTTGCCAGCTGGCTCGCCTCTGCGATGAGGGCTTCAGCCCACCCATCTTTTCCAAAACGTGCACCACGCGGTGCTGGAAAATGATGGTCGTCTCTGTCCTAAAGCGCACCAGCTGGTGCAGGACATTCGTCTTAGGCTTCGCTGGGTCGGTGGCGACAGCTATCGCCACCTATGGGGCTACCTTGCGGTGCGCCCCATATATAAATGTCCTTTTAAAGGACAAAACATCAACGGCCAAAGCCTGCACGTACAGCCCCACTTGCAGCTTCAATTTGAGCATCAAGCTCACCAGCTTCTACAGCAGTCTTAATAATCTCTAACGCCTTAATCAGATCATCTGCTGTATTCACCTCAACTGCAGTCTTGCCTTTGGCAAATTCAATGATCTTAGCGCCATAGCGAATGTTAAGGCATACCTTGCCGTCAGCAGCAACGAACCACCACTGGCGAATGCGCTTTTCATGTTCAATGTTTTTACGTGCGCCAGTTGTGTCTTTTACTGTTTTGAATTTCTTCACAGTAAACGTGCCGCCCTCTTTGATAGCTTTGGCTAACTGGATTTGCTCCCAAACTTTGGTAGCCAATTTATTACGACGATGAAGTACTGGGGGTACGGCAGTGGGCTTTTTTGAATTAACCATTTTTAAACTGTTTAATGTGCTCATTGTTTTCTCCTATAAGTTAATGGGCACACTTAATTTATGGTCAGAGTTTTTGGATGGACAACCTCTTTTTGCCAAAAGCCACAAAGATCTAATATTCTTTGCCACTTTTATTCTTCTTTTATTAGGTTTTGCTAAATAACTCTGACAGCAGATACTTTCTGTATGCCATTTACCACTACTGATATGAGCTGCGATACTCAGTCGTTTTATCGCCCTAAACCTGGACATTGGTGTTCGCAGGGATGGAAATTCTGAAGCAGTAGCAGAGACTTGTGGTCACTATCCTTCACAGGACGCTATTAGAGTTGCTTACTAATTGACACAAGAATATTTCAGCACAAAGATCGTAGTTAACACTACGGGATCACGAGCAAGCTCTGCCCACACAGCATACTTGCAAGCGGTACAAAGGTAGCCACTTATTGCTTTTGTACATGTTGCGTTTTACGGCCGCACATAAAAGGAGACAGCGAAACCGCCCTTACCCAATCGGGTTGTGCCTATAGTGGTGTAGTAAAGAACTCAGCGAAAGTCCTTTCCTATTACTGAGCCTGTTGCTTAAGGCTCAGTGTAGGTTGAATCTAGCGAAAATCAATCAAACTAATTACAAAAGAAGAGAAAGGTGATGAGCGACAAGCGAAATCACAGGCGAATGCAATTCGCCTTCCTAACTAAATTAGTAATCTCCCGTACTAAGCTCTCCACGTTCGCACTGCGGGAAAAACACTTTAATCATTTTCATCGCTTCATCTTCATATGCTTCATATTCTTGGTATTTCTCTATAAACTCGTTAATTTGGTCAGTGGTATATCCCTCATCTTCGCCTTCTATGTAATGAAGGCCATCTCTTGTATTTTCCTCGTCTAGCGCAAATGCAACTAAATCTTCATTTCCAGGGAGATTGTCGTGTCTAAACATAGCTACGCTTAAATTATTGAGTGCATGCAAGAAGTCACTTGTTGCTTCATATACATCATTTTTTATAAATTTTTCTACATACTTACTGTCATCAGTTATTCCATACAGATCAAAAGCATTGATTCCCTTTCCTGATTTCGCATCAAGAATGAATATTCTATTTTTTCTACCAAACCCTACACAAAGCATCTGCTTCGTATAAAGATTTAATAATAAAAAATCTGGCAAATGTCCTATGTCAAAAATCTTTTTTAATGGGGGATAAACTGTCGTCAATTCATCTTGAATATCTTTTTTGTATTGATCAACAAAGATAAAGAGTAGATGATTTTTTGGTTTAGCTTTCTCGAAATTATCACTTTCAATCTCCTCAATACTTTCCATTCCCCCTTTTAGAAATGGAGCTGAAGGATCTTCATCGTACGTTGGCTGTCGATTAAAAAAATCATCCGAATAAACATCCACCAAATCTCCAGCCTTGTTCAGCCTCTCCAACAATTTCATGGCTTGCAGGGTACCGTTAGTAATCTTCATGTTCTAAATCTTTCAAAAAATAATTAGTTTGCGTTCTAAATAATTCTATCTAATTCCTATTAAAAACGTACTCTAAGAAATTCTTTTTGATTAGCTACCTGCATGGGCGACTACTGCACCTAGGACTTATAAATATATCGTGGCGAAAATGCCACGATAAATATAATTTAATTACGAAACTATTATGTTTCTAGCTAAGTCAT
>CAJARE010000368.1 GCA_903944255.1 uncultured beta proteobacterium | reverse complement strand
ATTGTCAACTCCTCTTGCGCATCAATAATGGCAGACAACATCACCTGATACAAAATGTCATCGCGATATACCGGGCCTGATGCTAGTTCCTGCGCAATCACTCCACCCTCAGAACTGACCATTTGAGGCTTCTGATCTCTAAAATTGGTAATCTTGGGATTATCAACACTCCAATCAAAAGCAAATGTCAGTTCAAACTGTGCCGCTACTGGGCCTTCAACGCGAACCATGGCATCTACCCACTCACCTACTCCAGAATCTTGCTTAAATGTGCGGGGATCTACTAAATTCATGCTGCCAGTCCATACGATAGCGTTATCAATCACAAATATTTTTCGATGCAAACGCAAATCAGCGCGACGAAATTGAAACCTTCCAATTTGAATAGGCAATGCTTCCGTGACCTCTATACCGGCATTACGGAAGCGCGCTGGCCATTTAGATTTAAACCAATCTTTACTACCCAAGGAGTCCAATAAAACGCGACAAGCAACCCCCCGCTTAGAGGCAGCAATTAATGCCTCCCCTACTCGGTCAGCATCACCACCTAAGGCCCAAATATAGAACTCAAGATGAAGACTTGCTTTCGCCTGGTTAATCTCATCAATAAAGAGTTGAAGGATTTGCAATGAATTGGTATGTAACTCGACCTTATTTCCATCAACTACAGGTGTGCCGTTATTGGATTCTGCTAAAAGACTAAATGAGCGGGCTTGAATTGGTAGCTTGAGCTTATCCGCTGCATACATAGATCTCATATCCTCAGTGATCTTTGCATATTCGCGATTCATGCGGGTAATTTTTCGCGTTAGCTTACGACCTACCGGACGCTCACCTATTAACACATAGAGGCTAATTCCGATTACCGGAAATGTCATGACAATAAAAATCCAAGCAAAGGCAACGCCAACTGGCCTTCTGACAGAAATAATAACGCCGATAAAATAAGTCACTAGTAAAAAATGAAGTAGAAGGAGTCCATTCACACTAAAATCTAAAGTAGACTCTAAAAATATATTCAGCAGGTCATTCATAGCATTTCCAATTCAGCAGTAATTCCAAGATGATCCGATAGCTTCATCCATTCATGCAAAATATTCGCAGAATGAATCTTGAGACCTCGAACATAAATACGATCCATGGCCAATAATGGCCTAATACTAGGGAAGGTTTTAGCTGGTGCGCCAGTCAAAGCCTCGAAGACTTCATCAAAGCCTGCTGCGCGCATCGGCCCACTAACCCGATTACGCCAATCATTAAAGTCCCCAGCGACAATAGTAGGCCCATCTTGCGCCAGAGCCTTAATGTACCCAATAATTTCTTCCAGTTGACGCTCTCTACCGCGCTCAAATAATGCTAGATGCACACAAAAGCAATGAATGGGTTTATCAAAGCCTTCGAGCTGTGTCACGCTATGCAATAGCCCACGACGCTCAAACCGGTAGGCAGATATATCGTAGTTTTCCCCTTTTTGCATCGGATGCTTAGACAAAATTGCATTGCCATGATGCCCATCAGGATATTCAACATTCTTGCCATAGTGCCAGTCTCGCCAAAAATCCTCTGATAGAAAATGAGTCAATTCCATCAATGGCCACTGCTCAAAACGTCTAACTCTACCGCGGTGTTCTTGTTGTAATTCTTGTAAAAAAAGAAGGTCAGGATGATGGCTGCGCATATTTTGGCGCAACTGATAAATCGTTGAGTGTCGATGCAGCGGAGAAAGTCCCTTATGGACATTCATACTCATGACTGTAAATCGAGCGCCTTTACTCAAGCTCATTAAAACTGTCCTGACGCACTTTGACGCCTGACTCTAGCCAAGTAAATTTCACCCTCAACCAATTCTTGACACTGCATGCATTTATTGCAAATAGACGCCTGCTCACGCAACTCTTCAATGGAGTTGATCGGATGAGTATCGAGATAGTCACGAAGATCTTCGTCAACCACTGCGTTACAAAGGCAAACTACTTCAGCCATAGGTCAAAATGAGGAGTTAAATCGTTCACAAAGTCCATTTTGCCATTGCCTTGATAGAATTGAGCGCATGTTCACTACTTTTCAAGATGCCTTTAGCTTGCTCGCCCATTTAGATAGTGGTGTTCTAGGCATTGTGCTGGTCTCATTAAAAGTAAGCTTTACTGCCCTTCTTTTTGGGACCTTGTTAGGCCTGCCATTGGGGGCGCTTTTGGCTACAGAAGAATTTAAAGGCAAAAAAGCCACCATTGTGACCCTCAATACCTTAATGGGGGTGCCCACGGTGATTATTGGTGTGGTGGTCTATCTCATGCTCTCTCGCTCAGGGCCATTAGGGGTCTGGGGCTGGCTTTTCACTGCTAAGGGCATGATCATCGCCCAAACACTGCTGACAACCCCCTTAATTGCAGCCCTAAGCCGTCAGATCCTTGAAGACTCCTGGCGCATTCACCGCGACTCCTTCTTAAGCCTCAGATTGCCTGCTTCTTCGCGTCTGAAATGGCTTGTCTGGGATTGCCGTTTCTCACTAACGATTGCCATCCTAGCAGGTCTTGCTAGAGCCATTTCAGAGGTTGGCGCTGTCATGATTGTGGGTGGCAACATTCAAAACTCAACCAGAACGATGACCACTGCAATCGCTTTAGAAACCAGCAAGGGTGATCTGCCCTTAGCGCTTGCCTTAGGCATTGTCTTGCTTGGAATTGTTCTCCTAGCAAATCTATTTACGTTTGTAGTTCGTCAAGTAGCGGAGCGTCGTTATGGTTAATGTGACCGAGCAATTTGAAAGATTTATCGAGCTACGCGATATCACTGTTAAAAGTAATGGACGCGTCATTCTCAATATTCCCCACGCCATTATTCCTGCCGATAGAATTACTGCTTGCATTGGTCCAAATGGAGCGGGCAAAACTACCTTTTTAAAGATGTTAGATGGGCTCATCAAACCAGATACCGGAACAGTGAGCTACTCATTTGCCAATAAGACTGCACTGGTTTTACATCACACTCCCATGATTAAAGCCTCTACTAGAGCGAATATCAGCATGGTCAGAGATGCAGACTCCACCATAACTGCGGGAGACATTGAGCAAGTCATCGAACAGGTTGGCTTGGGGACTCTAGTCTCTAGTCCTGCTCACAAGCTATCTGCCGGGGAGCGTCAGAAGCTTTGCCTTGGTCGTGCCATTTTGCAAAAGCCAAACTTAGTCTTACTAGATGAGCCTACCGCAAACTTAGATCCGAATACAACCGAGCAAGTTGAAGAGATCATTCGCAAATTTGATGTGCAAAATACCGATGTTATTTTTTCTTCACATCAACTGGCTCAAGTACAAAGACTTGCGCAATACATCATCTTTATTGATCATGGTGAAATAAAAGAAAAAGGACCCGTAGGTCCTTTCTTTGCTGATCCTCAAACACAAGCTGCTAAACGCTACCTACATCAAGAGTTGATATCAGACTGATTACTTAGCTGCCGCTGGAGCAGCACCCGGAGCAACAAAAGGAGGCGGCGCAGTACAAGCAGCGGGCGCTGGTGTGCCTGGAACTCTATATTGATCAGCCACTTTGTTGATTGCCTGGCATAACTGAAAGGCGCCTACTCGACCGGCATAGGCTGTTTTTGCATCAGCTAATGTCTTGGCCTCTTGCGCTTCAGGCGTTAATGGGGGCAGAGCTGCAAATATGGAAGCGGAAGTAAATGCGCAGAGTGTGAAAGCAATGATCTTTTTCATGGCTTTATCCTTATTTATTAACTTTGTTGTACCAGAGCTCATGATGCTCTTTTGCCCAAGTTGCATCTACGTAGCCAGACATCATGCCATCTGAGGAGCCTTGCATACCAATAGAGCCGATATAAATATGACCCATAGCCATCACCATCATCAAGATCGATGCACCGCCATGGATGATATTGGCTATCTGCATCGTTCCACGGATGTACTCAATCTGCATAAACGGTACGATCATATCTAGCACAAGGCCAGAACCGGAGATCACTAGACCTAAGAAGGTCATACCAAACCAGAACCAAATTTTCTCGCCGAAGTTGAAGAAACCTGCAGGAGGATGCTTTCCACCGAACATTCCACCAAATGACTTGATCCAAGTCAGGTCGCCTTGCCCTGGGATATTTCTGGTAGCAAACAGCAAGAAGAAAATAATGATGCTGAGCGTAAATAAGGGACCAGAATAGTTATGAATATTTTTGCAGATATTGAGGAAGGTGCCGTAAGCAACGCCGCCCATCAAAGGCATAGCAAAATACTTACCCCACAAAATCAGGATACCAGTCACAGCAAGTCCAATAAAACTCGCAGCCATTACCCAGTGGGTAAAGCGCTCGAAGCCATTAAACCGCAAGATCTTTTGACCAGATAGAGGCGCATGTAATTTGATAGGGCCTTTGATAATAAAAACGGCCGCAATGCCAAAGAAGGCAAGCGCCATTAACCAACCGCCGTAAACAGTAATCACACCATTACGAATCACGCGCCACTGTTCACCAGAACGCTGAATCAGAACACTCGCTTCTTTATCTGGAATGCTGACAAAGTTGTACGGATCACTATTAGCAGATGTAAAGATCGATGGATTAGCTGGTTGTGACTGGGCTTGAGTCCCTTTAGAGAGGCTATTGGGATTAGCTGGTACTGATGAGGGAGGAATGTCTACTCCGCTAGGAGAAGGCAAAGGCGCCATTGCTGCGCGCTCTGCATAACTCATTCCGCTCGCAAGAGTCAGTGACAAACCAGCAGCCACTACCAAAGTACGTAGAGCTTTAGAAAATGATCGTTTCATACACATGTCCTTAAACGTTTTCGTTTTATTTATTGTTGTTTAGTTGATCACTTAACGCGACTATATTCATTTTGACCCTGAGTGCGCACATCAACGGATTCAGTCCAACTGGCTTGATTTTTTGGAGTCCAGTTCTTAGTCATGAAACCATTATCCGCACCCATATATGGGGCAACGTCAGGACGTTTCGCCGCTTTAGCTGCAATTTCTGGTGGCTCAGAACATGCGGCTAAAAGAGTTGCCGCTGCAAAACATAATCCAAGAGTTTTGAAATTGAATTTCATTATTTAGCTCCTGGAATTTTTGCAGCAGCCGTTGGGGTTGGCGCTGGAGTGTCTGGTCCGCCATAAGCAGTCGACCAACCAAAAGCTTTAGAGCCAGCGTACTTTCCATTCTTTTCACGAATAGCTACACGTCTGTTAAAGATGCCTCCGATAACATCACCATCGCCACCAATTAAAGCCTTGGTAGAGCACATCTCAGCACAGAGAGGTAACTTACCTTCTGCCAAACGATTACGGCCATATTTTTCAAATTCAGCCACGCTACCATTTGCTTCTGGACCACCGCTACAGAAGGTACATTTGTCCATTTTGCTGCGAGATCCAAAGGCGCCTTGGCTAAGGAACTGTGGTGCGCCGAATGGGCAGGCAAACGAGCAGTAGCCGCAACCAATACAAATATCCTTATCATGAAGGACAACACCCTCATCGGTACGATAGAAACAATCTACTGGGCAAACAGCCATACAAGGTGCATCGCTACAGTGCATACAAGCCACTGAAATTGATTTTTCCTGACCGATGATGCCGTCATTCACCGTAACAACACGGCGACGATTCACGCCCCAAGGTACCTCGTTATCATTTTTACAAGCAGTGACACAACCGTTACATTCGATGCAACGTTCTGTGTCGCAGATAAATTTCATTCTTGCCATTGTGTTCTCCTGACTTTATTTTTTAACTTAGGCAAATTTTTCGATTTGACACATAGTGGTTTTAGTCTCTTGCATCATCGTTACCTGATCGTAACCATAAGTAGTCGCAGTATTCACTGCCTCTCCTAGGACGACTGGGGCAGCGCCTTCTGGGTAATATTTACGCATGTCTGTACCCTGCCACCATCCAGCGAAGTGGAATGGTACGAATGCAGTTCCTTGGTCAACACGCTCAGTCACCATTGCGCGAACTTTAATCTTGGCGCCGGTAGGAGACTTCACCCAAACATAATCCCAGTTCTTAATACCGCGAGCTGCTGCTGCCTTAGGATTGATCTCCACGAAGTTTTCTTGTTGCAACTCAGCCAACCATGGGTTGGAGCGAGTTTCGTCTCCACCACCCTCATATTCAACCAAACGACCTGAGGTCAGAATAATTGGGAACTTCTCGTATAACTTCTCACTCAAGTTTTGATCTTGAACAGTCTTATAGAGTGTTGGTAAGCGCCAGAAATTCTTCTTATCTGCTGACGTTGGATACTTACGCATCATTGCAGCATTAGTACTGTAGAGCGCTTCACGGTGAACTGGAATTGCATCTGGGAAATTCCAAACAATTGCACGAGCTTTTGCATTGCCAAATGGATGACAGCCGTTCTTCATCACAACCCGCTGAATACCACCAGACAAGTCGGTCTTCCAGTTCTTCCCTTCAGCAGCTTTTTGCTCATCTTCAGTCAACTGATTCCACCAGCCCAGTTTTTTCACGAGAACGTGATCAAACTCTGGATAGCCGGTCTTGATCGCGGAACCCTTTGAGTAAGAGCCATCCTCAGCCAATAAGGTCTTACCATCTTTCTCAACACCAAAGTTAGCGCGGAAGTTACCACCACCCTCCATCACACTCTTGCTAGTGTCATAGAGATTTGGTGATCCTGGATGCTTGATTGCGGCTGTTCCATAACAAGGCCAAGGCAAACCGTAGTAATCACCAGTTGTGTTGTAGCCAGTTACCGGATCAATACCACCCCGTGACTTCAAGGTCTTTGGATCAAATGTTGCAACCATTCTCATGTGAGCCTTCAAGCGCTCTGGAGTTTGACCTGTGTAACCGATAGTCCATACAGAACGATTAATCTCACGCAAGATGTCTTCAATCTGCGGCTCTTTCCATTGCTTACCAGCAAATTTAGTGCTGAGCATCTTATAGTTCTTTGACAGCTCTTCACCGAAACCGAGACGATCAGCAAAAGCTTGCATGAGCACATGGTCAGGAACAGACTCAAACAATGGATCAATAACCTTCTCGCGCCACTGCAAAGAGCGATTAGACGCAGTTGCAGTTCCGCAGGTCTCAAACTGAGTTGCGGCAGGCAAGAGGTACACGTTGCGATTCTTGTTGACTGTCTGTCCTTCAGCTGGAGGCATTGCAGCCATTGCAGCAGTAGCACTTGGATATGGATCAACTACTACGAGCAGATCTAAAGTATCCATCGCACGCTTCATATCGAGGCCACGAGTTTGTGAGTTAGGAGCATGACCCCAGAAGAATAGGCCTTTAACGTTCGTTTGCTGATCAATCATGTCGTTCTTCTCAAGAACGGCATCAACCCAACGAGATACAGTAGTACCAGACTTCTCCATCATGTTTGGCGCATAACGGCCTTTAATCCACTCGTAATCTACGCCCCATACTGTTGCGTAGTGCTTCCAAGAGCCAGCAGCCAAACCATAATAGCCAGGTAAGGAATCAGGATTAGGACCTACGTCAGTTGCACCTTGAACGTTATCGTGACCGCGGAAAATATTAGTACCGCCGCCAGACTTACCAACGTTGCCTAGGGCCAACTGCAAAATGCATGAGGCACGCACCATGGAATTACCAATGGTGTGCTGTGTTTGGCCCATACACCAAACTACAGTACTAGGGCGATTCTTAGACAAGGTTTCAGCGACTTTATACATTTCTGCTTCTGGAACTCCGCAAGCCTCCTCAACGTTTGCAGGAGTCCACTTTTCCATCACTTCCTTGCGGATCTCATCCATACCGTAGACACGGTCGTTAATGTACTTCTTATCTTCCCAGCCATTTTTGAAGATGTGATACAGCACGCCAAACAAGAAAGGAATATCAGTGCCCGAACGAATACGAACGAACTGATCTGACTTAGCAGCAGTACGGGTATAGCGTGGGTCAACCACAATCACTTTGCAACCATTTTCTTTTGCGTGCAACAAGCTCAACATAGAAACTGGGTGAGCCTCTGCAGCATTTGAACCAATGTACATGGCTGCTTTAGAGTTCATCATGTCGTTGTAGCTATTGGTCATCGCGCCATAGCCCCAGGTGTTTGCTACACCGGCAACTGTGGTTGAGTGACAAATACGAGCTTGATGGTCTGTATTGTTAGTGCCAAAGAAAGAGACCCACTTACGCAGTAAATAAGCCTGTTCATTGTTGTGCTTAGATGAGCCAATGAAATACATAGCATCCGGAGAGAATTTCTCACGAATACTCTTCATTTGCGCAGTAATTTCAGTAAGTGCTTGGTCCCAAGAAATACGCTGATACTTTCCATCAACCAATTTCATCGGATAACGTAAACGATAGTCGCCGTGACCATGTTCGCGCAATGAAGCACCTTTGGCGCAGTACGCACCCATATTGATTGGTGAATCAAATACAGAATCTTGACGAACCCAAACGCCATTTTCAACAGTAGCATCTGTAGCACAGCCTACTGAGCAGTGGGTGCAAATCGTTCTCTTAACTTCAATCTTGCCTTTGCCATCCAACATTGCCTTGCTAGGCTCTGCTGTTGCCTTTTGCACGAATGTTAACTGGCTAGCAGCAATACCGGCCCCAACGCCGACTCCCGAACGCTTCAGAAAAGTTCGGCGATCCATGGTGGGCACCGCTGCTTTTAAGCCACGGGATAAGCTACCAATCAAATGTGATGTGGAGCGACTGCTTTGTGGGGTGTTGGATTTACGAGTCAGACTCATATGTTGTCCCTGAGAAAGTTTTTTATTTATTTGTTAATAGTTAAATCAATATCTAACGGCATTCGCTATTTAAAGCATGGTGCTTTCGTAATACTTACGCATATGCGCTGTAATTTGATGCCCTTCATCTTTGGCCTTTACAGTGCTACCAATTTCCTGAATAACAGCTTTACCGATAGAGGTTTGTGATGCAACCGCAACAGCACCAACAGCTGCACCTGCACCTACAAAAAACTTGCGACGAGATGGTTTGTTTTGTTCGCTTAAAGCAACTGTTGATTTTGTGCTCATGGCATGCTCCTATTTAATTATTCTTAACCTCGTGTGAGTGTAATTGGTAATTGCATTTTTGACATATAGAGATACAGATTTAGTTAAGAGGCATCAGGGTAATCCCTTTGATGCGTTGCAGCATCAAATCATGTCAAAGCTCTGACCCTCAATTGCCAGAAACTCTCTAGTGAGCGCAGCGACTGGATGGTAGAGATGCATCTCTGGAATCGCATCAATGGCATTACATAAATCTTCGTACCAAGGGCGAATATGGTCATTGAAGAAAACCCTTTGATTTGTAAGGTTTGATATCTCTACATCATCACCTGCAATTAGATAGCGCATGACCTCACAAAGGGCTGAAATGTGATCCTCAGTCTCGGTGACATCTTTAGCAGCTTCAAGTCCAAATGCTTCTAAAGCCCTGCGAATATTAACCAGAGGTTTCTCATTGAGGTGGCCCGCCATATAGAAGGATCCATTAGGAACAATATTGGGCTTGCCAACACTAATGAAATTCAGATCAAACTCCTCCCGCCAAGCCTTAGCTGAATTATTTTTTGCCACCTCAACCAGATCCATCCAGGCTTTAGCTAAGGGCGCTTCATCAGCAGCATCGTGTTGATCGGCTGTGGCAGTAATTTGATCTAAAAGCGCTTGATCTGGTGGCAGATGAAAAAATCTTGCGATTAAGCCATAGAGGTCAGCCCTAGCCAAATCCTCTGGCAAGCCCACATCCCCTACTTCAGTTGATTGGCTATCTTTTGCCGCTTCTTTTGAGATGTCGCTCATGTTTCTTTCTTCACCATATCAACCACTCGACAATCACTACACATCTTGAGTCTATCCATCGCAGCGCCAGCAAAGGCGCCGTGGGTACCCAGCTTCGTCAACATCAGATCCACCATCTTTAAGGTTCCAAAAGGTTTTCCGCAACTGATGCAATTAAAAGCTTGGGTCTCATTGAGGGTTGCTCTTTGTTTACGCTGCTCAACAGTCTGCAAGCGAGGATTGAGAGTCAAGGCTTTCTCGGGACAAGTCTGAACACAAATGCCACATTGAACGCACTGCTT
>CAJARE010000367.1 GCA_903944255.1 uncultured beta proteobacterium | reverse complement strand
GGGCTTGAGCGCACGCATTTGTACCGCAAACTCAAGGCGCTAGGTGTGGATGCCACCAAAAGCAAAGGCGAAGTAGCACCAGAATCTGCACCAGGAAAACAGTAAGCAAATTTAATTCAGTCAGCAAGTAAAGGCGGCACACTGGGCGGGCAATGCAAGCAAGGCCATTCTTAAAATAATGCAGGATAAAAACAGGTTAGTAATTATTGGTGATGGCTTTGCCGCGGCAGTAACGGCCATTCATCTTTTGCGCAAGGGCTTCGCAGCAGATTCACTCACCATCATCGGGGCCGGATCCTTGGGCAAAGGCAACGCTTATGGTTGTGCAAGCCCATTCTTTCGGCTTAACGTACGCGAAGATTTGCCGATTGTTTTTTCAGAAGATCCCTTGCATTTTGCGCGCTGGGCCAAAGCAAACATAGATGACCCCGAAGTAAAAACAAGTGCAGGATTTTTTTATCGTCGTGCGGATTTCGGGCGCTACATTTCTGAGCTGATTACCGCAGAAGAAGGGTTCGATCAAATTCAGCGCATACAAAGCAAAGTATGTGCCCTCAATCAAGCGAACGGCTTATGGAAGTTGGATACCACTGATGGCCGCTTTATCTATGCAGAGAAGGCCATTATTGCCACCGGCAACTCACCGCCAACTTGGCCATGCTCTATACACACGGAGAACAGCGAACAAGCGTCTACACGAATGATTGAAAATCCGTGGGCGGGGCATTATCTCTCATCCATTAGCGCAGAGGAGCGCATCGTGCTACTCGGGGGAGGCCTCACGGCACTAGATACAATTTATGCATTAGCTGCTCAAGGGCATCGCGGTCTGATTACTATAGTAGGGCCAAGGTCATTATTTCCCCCGACACAAGCACCATGGGCGCGACAAAAGCAACCGAACTGGCCTGACAAATTAAGCCCAGCTAAGTTAGTGCGCTTTATGCGCCAATACTTGCCGCCAGCACCAACAACAAGTACAGAATGGCAAAGCGCGTGGGAAGAGTTAAGACCCAATCTAAACACGATTTGGCAGGAATTTACACCGCATCAACGGCAAAGCTTATTTAAGCGCCTAGGGTGGGCATGGTCTTTGTATCGGTTTCGTGCATCACCCCAAACAATAAAAGCCTATGAGCAGCTGAAAGCAAATCATCAAGTCCAGTTTGCAGTAGGACGGGCAAAGCAAGTAGAGTGCTCGGAGAGCGCTATAACAGTTCAGCTGAATAACGGCAAACGCATTCAAGGCGACCGGATCATCAACTGCACTGGCGTTGGAAAAGATGTATTTTTAAATCAATTGGTCACTGCTGCGATTGCAATCCCTGACCCACTAGGGCATGCCATAGCTGTTAATACAAACCTAAACGTACTAAAGCCAGATCAGCAGGCCTGGAACACTTTATGGATGCTGGGCCCGGCTACGATGGGCAGCTTGGGCGATGTCATCGCTGCCAGTGCAATTTCGAAGCAAGCCGAGCAGTTGGCCTATCAAATTACAGGCGCCCTTAATAAGCCCTTTGGACGAGAAGAGGAGAAGGCCCTGAATTCCACATATTTAGATTTATAAAGGCAAAAAACAGTTCCGCTATAATCTTGATTCTTGGCCTGGTAGCTCAGTCGGTAGAGCAGAGGATTGAAAATCCTTGTGTCGGTGGTTCGATTCCGCCCCGGGCCACCAAGAACTCAAACAGTCGCCTTTCGGCGGCTGTTTTCGTTTTATCTCTCCATTCACAGCATTCGACGCTGTTCGACTTTGTCTACCGCTGTCTATTTGCCTTAACTCTGTTTAACCGTGAGAACCATCTATGGTGTGTATTTGTAAAGTCGTTTTAAACGACAAAACTTACAACAGCTGAACCCCAAAGTTTTTCATCAGCAAAGCGAATAAGCTAAAACAGACAACTGTTGCTACTACACACGCACCCATAGTCATCCAAAATCCTAATTTAGGAAGCAAGTATGGAAATAGTAAAAACATTGGTAGCGTAGGAATCACATACCAAAAAGTGTAATAGGCATGATTAGCAATCTTCTCTTCTGGCTGATTTTCAATATAAAGCCAAGCCAATGTGAGCAGTGTCATCAAAGGTAGTGCGGCAATAAACCCACCCAACTTATCGCTTCGTTTTGCCACTTCAGAAATGAATACAACCATTCCAGCTGTTAGTAAGTATTTGGTGATTATCCAAGTCATCAAGGCCTCCTAATGGTTTAGAGTAAATAATGGCGAAAAATTTAATATTTACTAAGCAATGTATTGCCTAAACATTAAGTTGAAAATAGTGCTACAGTAATCAATATGTTGAGAAAGATATTTTTAATTTCGCTGGTATTGCTTTTGCCAGTCCAGGCATGGGCGGGATTAGACATGTCATTTAAACATCAAACTAATATGACTGGTGTGGCGGCAAAAGAAATTTCTCATAATTGCCACCAAGCCTTAGCTTCAAATGAAGAGGGCGCCAAACTAAGCGCTCAGTCCGATGGCAATGGTTGTAACTCCTGCGCACTTTGTGTTGGATTTGGTTTCATCCCCACTCATTCCAGCTTTAATCAAATCACATTTACTGCGATTTTTAATTCCGGTAAGACTAGTTTTGCTAGTCGTGATCTCTCTGCTCTAATCAAACCACCCATTCTTTAACTCTTCTAGCATAAGTCCGCCCAAAATTTGGGCTAGATTCTTATTGGAGAGTTAAATTGAAAAAAATTGTTATTGCTGTACTAAGCCTTGCTATATCTCAGGCATTTGCTAATCCATCTTCATGGATTGAGCAAAACAAACTTGTTGGTGAGATAGGGGGTTGGAGGGTTTACTCAAAGGAGCAAGTCTCACGCGAGAGCCCTGCCAATCAAAATATATTTACTTTGAATCAGGCAATTGAGAGAGCATTAAATCAACAGCTTGATTGGACTAATTATCTTCGTGGCTCCGAGTCAACATCCGACTACTATCTCTTAACGCCTGCGCAACGCTCAGCATTACAAAAGCGTTCATCAATTATTTACGATACGACCAAGTCATATTATGAGCTGGTAGCACTTAAAGAAAAGCTGATACATATGGAAGATGTTCTTGATGCTGTAGAGGCAGCGTCTGAGCTCAGTGCTCGTATGTATAAGGTTGGGAATATTAATGAGCTGGCGCTTTTAAAGCAGAACAAGGCTTTATACAAAAAAAGGCTTGAATACAAAGCATTACAGGGCAAATATCTAGAAGCAAAGGAGCGTTTCATTCAGCGCATGAACTTTGATAGTCGCGATGTCAGAGTGGATGTTGATGCTCGCTTACCAGAACCGCCCAAAGAGCAAAGAAAGTTAAGCGCTAAAGAGTTAAAAGCCATTGGACTAGGGGACATCAATAATCCAGAGTCAGTAAAAACTCGCTCAACAGCGCGCCTCTCTTACGAAGGCTATTTAGAAAAATATCAGGGCGTTAAATCATATAAAGAAGAAATCTTACCAACTCAGAAGAAAATTTCTGAAGAGAATTTACTGAGATACAACGGCATGCTCATTGATGTGTTTCATTTGCTAGAAGATGTAGAAACTCAAAGTAAAACTGTGATGGACTATATCGATGTCAATACAGCTTTTTTAATTCAGTCTGCTCGATTAGACAAAGATCTAATGGATGTCCAGATGGATTTCTCAAATATTAATGTGAGGTAATCAATGAACACACGTAGAAAATTTTTAACTGGGGCGGCAGTGACAATGGCTGCGGCTGGTGTAAGTCGTCATGCTTTAGCGGGTTTGCCTGAGCCAGTAATCCAAAATAGCCCAAATACACAGAAACCATTGATACCGAATAGTGGCCGAGACTACAACCCAGTTGTGACTTTAAATGGATGGACCTTGCCATGGAGAATGAACAATGGCGTTAAAGAATTCCATCTTGTTGCTGAGCCTGTAGTGCGAGAAATGGCGCCAGGGTTTAAAGCACATTTATGGGGATATAACGGACAGTCGCCTGGCCCAACAATTGAGGTTGTTGAAGGAGATAAGGTAAGAATATTTGTTACTAATAAGCTACCAGAGCACACATCAATTCATTGGCACGGCCAGCGTTTGCCAAATGGCATGGATGGTGTAGCTGGTTTAAATCAGCCAGCCATTCCATCAGGCAAAACTTTCGTTTATGAATTTACCGCTCGTCGCCCTGGGACATTTATGTACCACCCGCATGCCGATGAGATGACTCAAATGGCAATGGGCATGATGGGTTTTTGGGTAACGCATCCAAAAGTTAAGAATCCTGATATTGATGAAGTTAATCGTGACTTCTGTTTTCTATTAAGTGCTTACGATATCGACCCAGGAAGCTTCACCCCAAAACCAGCGACGATGCTCGACTTCAATATCTGGTCATGGAATAGCAGAGTCTTTCCTGGAATAGATACATTGAATGTTCGATTAAATGACAAGGTTCGGATTCGTGTTGGTAATTTGACAATGACAAACCATCCAATACATCTCCATGGCCATGAATTTCAAATTACGGGCACAGATGGTGGGCCCACTCCAAAAGCAAATCGTTGGTATGAAGTTACGGCTGATGTTGCTGTAGGGCAGATGCGCCAAATTGAATTCTTAGCAGATGAAGAGGGAGATTGGGCATTTCATTGCCATAAAAGCCATCACACCATGAATGCGATGGGTCACGATATGGCAAATTTAATTGGGGTTGATCACCGCGGATTAGCTGGAAAGATAAAAAAAATTATTCCAGACTATATGGCTATGGGTGAGCGAGGTATGGCTGACATGACTGAGATGGAGATGCCATTGCCAGTTAATACCATTCCAATGATGACAGGTGATGGCCCTTATGGCTCACTTGAAATGGGTGGCATGTTTACTGTATTAAAGGTTCGGAAAGATCAAGCGCCTAACGACTATAAAAATTCTGGTTGGTTTAAACAGCCAGCAGGCACTAGGGCGTATGAGTGGAAGGGCGCCATGCCCGCAGCCAAGCGCAGTAATAATGCTGGCGAATCAGCGATGAATCGCGTTCAACCCAAACCCGAGGTAGAAGTACAGGTTAAAAAGCCAGGTACTAATAATCACAAACACTAGGAGCAAAAAATGAAAATAATTTATTTAATGATTGGTTTAGCAATATCTCAGCTTAGCTTTGCTCATGGGGATCAGCATAAAAAAATGAATCAACAGGCATCCTTTCAACAAGAGGAGTGGGGTATTGGCGGCATAAAGAATGAAGTGAATCGAACTATTGCTATATCAATGGGCGATGATATGAAATTTAAGCCAGAAAAAATCAATATCAAGGCTGGTGAAACTATACGCTTTGAAATTAAAAATAACGGAAGGCTGTTACACGAAATGGTAATTGGCACAAAGCAAGTGCTTGATAAGCATGCCGAGATGATGGTAAAGCATCCCAATATGGAGCATGATGAACCCTACATGGCACATATCTCACCTGGTAAAAAAGGTGAAATTATTTGGAAATTTAATCGTGCTGGAAGTTTTGATTTTGCTTGCTTGATTGCCGGGCACTATCAGGCTGGAATGGTGGGAAAGGTTGAGGTACAGCAATGAAAAAAATAATAACCTTAATGATGTGTTTAGTAAGTTTTGCTGTTGGAGCTACCGAGTGGACTAAGGGCGAAATTCGTCGTGTTGATGCTGAAAATAAGAAAGTCACCATCAAGCATGAGGAAATTAAAAGCCTTGATATGGCGCCGATGTCCATGGTTTTTAATGTTGAGACTACAGAGGTTTTAAAGGGAGTTAACCCTGGGGATCAAGTTGAATTTGTAGCGGAGCAAAAGGGAACAAAACTATTCGCAAAGCAGTTTAGAAAAGTTCAGTAGGAGGCCCAATTGAATTTAATTAAAGATGAAGTGATGAATACTGTTAGATTGGTAAATCAACAAAGAAGGCTTATTTCGTTTGGCCTAGCTTTATTGCCGACATTGAGTTTTGCTGTGACTGAAAAGCCAGTTATTACGATGTGGCGCGGCCCAAAATGCGGTTGCTGTAAAGATTGGGCGGCGTACTTAGAAAAGAATGGCTTTAATGTAAAGGCAATTGATATCGGTAATACTGAAATGCGCCAAAAGCTGGGGATGCCAGTTCAGTTTGGTTCATGCCATACTGCCCAAATCAATGGTTATGTCATTGAAGGACATGTTCCTGCCCGAGAAATTAAGCGCCTTCTAGCAGAAAAGCCAAAGGTATTGGGTTTAGCGGTTCCGGCAATGCCTTTGGGATCTCCTGGCATGGATGGTCCAGAGTACAAAGGCAAGAAGGATCCATACGATGTTCTATTAATTGGGCTGAATGGCGAGCCTTCTGTCTATCAGTCCTATAGGTAGATTGATATCCAAGACTCTGGCTTAGTATCGATTAAATAGACGCTTACTGAAACGTCGTTTAAAACGACATTACAAGACACTATGGCGGTTGACTGGAGGGGTGTGGCAACATAATCTGTGCGCACAGCAAAATTACCCCTCGCAAGATTCTGAGATTGTCCAAGCAAAAGTCTGAAAATAAAATAGCTGTATGACAACAACACACCTACAAAGTGACTAAGGTAATCAAAGTACCTGAAAGTCACCTAGAAGTTCTCCCCTCACCTCAGCAAGAATCTCAACCCTCAGCCCTCAGTTATCTCAAATACGCAGAGCCTACAGAGCTTTATTTGCGTGATGGCGACGTAGTTCTTTTTCGCAGACCAAATAGCCCTCTCTGGCAATGTCGTTTTAAACGACATGACAACACATGG
>CAJARE010000366.1 GCA_903944255.1 uncultured beta proteobacterium | reverse complement strand
CGACTCACCAAGTAGCCTGACTCAGGGATAATAGAGCCTCAAAAGTTTAAAAGCATGTATTTGAGGCATTTGGAGAAGTAATGAGCAAAAAACCATTAGTCGGAATAGTGATGGGTTCCAATTCAGATTGGGAAACAATGCAACACGCCGCTCAAATGCTCGAGCAGTTCGGTATTGCTCATGAAGCTCAGGTGCTTTCTGCACACCGCATGCCCGATGATATGTTCCAGTACGCAGAACAAGCCCAGGCCAATGGCTTGCAAGCCATCATTGCTGGCGCTGGTGGTGCCGCTCATTTACCTGGCATGTTGGCCTCTAAAACAATTGTTCCAGTCTATGGCGTACCTGTAGCAAGTAAATATTTACGTGGTGAAGACTCTTTGTACTCTATCGTGCAAATGCCCAAAGGCATTCCAGTAGCAACTTTCGCCATTGGTGAAGCTGGCGCTGCTAATGCAGCTTTGCATGTGATTGCTGGACTTGCCTTGCATGATGCAGATCTTGCCAAGCGTTTAAATGAATTCCGTGCCAAACAGTCTGACACTGCACGTTCAATGAATTTGCCGGGATACTAACTACATGGCAGAGCATCTAGAACCCATTTTGCCGGGTTCGTATTTAGGAATTTTAGGTGGTGGACAGTTAGGGCGAATGTTTACGCAAGCGGCCCAAGCGATGGGCTATAAAGTCTGCGTTTTAGATCCAGGAGCTGATAGCCCAGCAGGCTCCATCGCAGAAAAATTTATCCAAGCCGATTACACAGACTCCGCTGCCCTCAAAGAAATGGCATCTCTTTGCGCCTCAGTCAGTACCGAGTTTGAAAATGTACCAGCCCAATCTTTAGATGAGCTAGAGGCTCTAGGCGTATTTGTAGCGCCACGAAGCAGCTGCGTTTCTTTGGCGCAGAATCGTGTTGCTGAGAAAAAATTCTTAGCCGCCTGGAAAGCAGAAACGAATATCGGTCCAGCGCCTTATAGCGTGATTGAGCATGATGCCGATATCGAGCAGGTGCCGGCAGATTTATTTCCAGGAATTTTAAAGACTTCACGCATGGGCTATGACGGTAAAGGTCAAATTACTGTTGATGATGCAGCGAATCTTCCCGCTGCTTGGGCTGAGTTAGGTAAAGTGCCTTGTGTATTAGAGAAGCGCATGGAATTAGATTTCGAAGTCTCGGCCTTGGTGGTACGTGGTTATGATGATGCAGTGGTTGTATATCCAATTGCTCAAAACATTCATCGTGATGGTATTTTGCATATCTCTACAGTACCGGCGCCATCCCTGAAACCTATTCAAGAGAAAAAAATTATTGGCGCAGCCAAAGCCCTGATTCGAAAAATCGATTATGTGGGCGTCTTGTGCATAGAGTTTTTTGTGCTCAAGAATGGCGACATCATTGCTAATGAAATTGCGCCGCGTCCCCATAACTCTGGTCACTACACCATGGATGCCTGTGTGAGCAGTCAATTTGAGCAGCAGGTTAGAACGATGGCCCGCTTACCCTTAGCTGATACTCGTCAATTAGCGCCAGTATCCATGCTGAATTTGCTGGGTGATCTTTGGTTTGAAGGTAATGAAGATCAAGCAAAAGAGCCTGCTTGGAGTAAAGTACTTGCGCATCCTGATGCTAAGCTTCATTTGTATGGCAAGTCTGAGCCACGCATTGGTAGAAAGATGGGCCACATTAATTGTTTAGGCGAGAATTTAAGTGAAGCCCGTCAACATTGTGCTGCTGTCGCTACTGAATTAGGTATCGAGCCCTAGAAATGCCTAATGACAAATCGGATAGTACGTCACTGCAATCTTCTGCGGTGATCAATGAAGCAGTGCAATCCTTGCGTGATGGTGGTTTGGTAGCATTCCCAACAGAGACAGTTTATGGCTTGGGGGCAGATGCTAAAAATCCAGAGGCCATTAAAAAGATCTATGCTATCAAAGGTAGACCCTCAAATCATCCGCTGATTGTCCATCTTGCAGCGCCAGATAAATATGATGTAGCGCAAATTGATTGGGCTGCTTTATTAAGCCCTTGGGTACGTGATGTATCCGAAAATGCACTATTGCTAGTGAATGCCTTTTGGCCAGGCCCTTTAACCTTGGTCTTTCAAAAAGATAAGAGTGTCTTAAGTGAGATCACTGGTGGGCAGGATACTGTTGCCATTCGTGCACCAGCACATCCTATTGCCCAAGAATTTCTCCGTAAATTTAAAGGTGGTGTAGTGGCACCATCAGCCAATCGTTTTGGCAAGATATCGCCTACTAGTGCTGCAGATGTTCGTAATGAGTTTGAAGGAGAGTTAGGGCTCATGGTGTTAGATGGTGGGGATTGTGAGGTTGGCATTGAATCAACCATCATTGATTTATCGTCTGGAGATAAACCCATACTACTGAGACCCGGCGTCATTACGCCAAGCGAGATTTTGGCAAAGACCGGAATTAAGGTGTATCAAGTTGGGGAAGTTAACAAGACTGATGAAGCAGAGTCTCTTCCGAGAGTATCGGGAAGTTTGCTAGCCCATTACGCTCCAACAACTCCTTTACGGCTTTACGCACCAGGCCGGGTGCTCGATGCCTTAAGTGAGTTTCCTGATACTAAGTCGCGGGTAGCAGTAGCGGTGCTTGATTCAGAGTCTTCTCTTGGACATGACGGGCATCCCTCTGTGCAGTTTGAAGAAGTGGTAATGCCTAGTGATAGCACTGCTTTTGCTAGTCGCCTTTATCGCTCATTACGAGATTTAGATCAACAAGACTGGGATCTCATTTTGTTCCCAGAACCACCAGCAGGTGAGGAGTGGGATGGCGTTAGAGACCGACTTCAGCGCGCTTGCTTTGGTTCTGGACCATCCTCCAGTAGCCACGTCAGTAATTGATCGTGTGCCTCCATGCCTTTCCAGGCATTGGGATGATTAATAAAAGAAGATACTGCGTAGAGCTTTCCAGATTTACTCAAGACATAGCCTGAGATTGCACGCACATCGGCTAGAGAGCCAGTCTTGATTCTGACCTCAGGTTTTTTCTTGAGATGTAAAAATTTACGTAACTGAGTCATGAGGCGATTTCTCATGGTGCCATCGCTGCCAGCAAGTGGCAGGCTGTTATAAAAGATCTCTGATGCTGGAAGGTTTCGAGCTGTTATTAAGAGTTGATTCATCTGCTCAGCGGAGATGGATTCACTTCGTGATAGACCAGATCCATTTTCAATCACGAGGCCTGGAAAATCTAAACCCATTTGTTTGAGCCAGCTTTGAATCACGAGCTCACCATTTTCTGTGCTTGCAGGCTTGCCCATTTTCTCAAGCGCTAAGGTTAATAAGAGCTGCCGAGCCATGACATTATTTGAATACTTATTAATATCTTGTACGTCGTCTGCTAGGTTGATGCCTTCAAACTGCAGCAAGAGTCTTGCGGCTAATGGCACAGTTGCGCTTTTTCCGACAGGAGCTTTTACCCAAGTGCCTCCAGCCTGCTCCCAAGCGGCAGTAAAGCCTTGCGTTAAAAAGGTATTGGCATCTAAAGCCACAACGTTGTAGTAAACGCCTTTGCAATCATTTGGAAATGCACCTGAAAATTGCGCTGTGAGGGGTTGATCTGTTTTATTGGTATTGCTGCTATTACCTGCACTCTCTGGATCTAAATTAAAACGCATATTACTTTTCCAGTTATCACATGGCCTGTCTACCAACTGCATCTGATTGTCAATTTGCAATTGCGACATTGCAGGGCTATAGCGAATATCAATAAAATCAGCAGTACGAGATTTGCCAAGCTGAAATGAGAGCGTTCTAAAAGCATAGAGTAAGGGGTCAGGCGGAACGTTGTATGCCCTTAGCGATTCACCATCAATAGTGCTATGTTCCATTACGCCAGGCGCATAAGCGCTGCGATCAAAAAATAAATTACCATCGATTTTCTGAACACCAAGCGCTTGGAGGGCTTTCATTAACTTAGCCAGTTCTTCAGGAACCAGCTTAGGATCTCCTGTACCTTGAAGGTACAGATTGCCCTTTAGTGTGCCTTGACGAATCATGCCATCGGTATAAATATTGGTGCGCCAGCGATATTGCGGCCCCAAGATATCTAAGCCACTCAGAGTTGTTAGAAGTTTCATGGCAGAAGCCGGATTCATAGGCTCCTGGGCGCGCCATCCCAAAATAGTTTTTGTAGTTTGTTTACCGGTCTTTTGGGGTTCAATCTCGACCACAGCAATACTGATGGCATTTCTCGGAATTTGACTGCGATCTAAGCTAGTGATAACAGTTTTAGGAATGGTGTCAATACTTGCCGCATTGGCAAAGAGGCAAGCGCCCATCCAAGTTAGGGCAATGATCCATATCGATAGACGCCAAGAAAGCGTTTGGTGAGTTTGCATTCCCAATAGGATAAACCCAAGGGAAGCTGCTTTGACTACTTATCAGGGCTTACGATAGCTCGATTGATAGCTTTCCAAAAGCCTATTTTGTTCTTCAAGTAAGCTTTTGAAGGAAGCTATTCTGGTTTGAAGTGGGCCATCCTTCTCTAGTCGCTGGCATTGTTCTATAAAGCTTTGAGCTTTGAGAAGTTGGGCGCCACCTTTCACTTTATGGACTAAGCCTCTAAATTCAGAATCGCTCAGTGAGGTAGCTTGAAGTTGGTGCAGCGCCTCATCATGTACTTTCTTTATTTCTTCTAGAATGCCCCAGATTTGATTTAAATCGTCTCGTAAGAAATTGCTAAAAGCTTCGAATGAATATGGTCCTTCTGGCTTTAGAGGTTCAGCTTCGATTGATTTGAAATAGCGCGATAGTTCATTTTCAAGCGTCATTAGGCTTAATGGTTTGATGAGAACCCCATTCATACCCGCTGCTAAAAACTGGTGGCGAGAATCGAGTGCATAAATATCGGCGGTAACTCCAATGATGATGAGATCGCGATGACTGCTAGAACGCAGATGTTTAGCTAGCTCAGACCCTTGCATACCTGGCATCGATTGATCGGTGAGTAGGAGGTCAAAGTGTTTTTCGGAAATAAGATCAAGTGCTATGCGAGCACTTTCGCATACACAAACTTCAATACCCAAGGCTTGCAACTGCAAAGAAATAATTTGTCGGCTTGCAGGATGATCTTCTACTACGAGGGCGCGAAGGGTTTGATCTTGCGTATTTTTAGTAACAAACTTTCGAGAGCTTTGTATTTGTTCGACACTATAAGATCTTGTATTGGCTGCAATAGTAGTACGAGGAAATGCCACTGAAAAATGAACATTACTTCCGCAATCAGGGGCACTCTCAAAAAAGAGTTGACTATTCATTGAATTGACCAAATGCTTTGTAATAGTCAGGCCAAGACCCGTTCCCTGTTGCTGTTCGCTAAGGTTGCCATCTACTTTATTGGGAACTTGTTCAAAAGCCTGCAATGCAAGCTCAATCTCCTCTGCACCCATTCCAATTCCAGTATCGATTACCCTGAACTCGATCAGTTGACCTGCATGATCATCGGCTAAGATGCTGATGGAAAAATAGATTTCACCCTGTTCGGTAAATTTAATCGCATTACTAATTAAATTCTGCAGTATTTGCCTTAGTCTTAAGGCATCCATCATCAAGACTTCTGCAATCTTGGGATCCTTTGAGGTGTGTAGTTGCAATTGGTGTTTGATAGCAACTGTAGAGAATGCAGAATCGATCTCATCGATCAAATTATTCAGGTTGTAAGGCTCTAGATTAAGAGTGAGCTTACCTGCCTCAATTTTTGAAAGGTCTAATACTTGATTCAGAATACCTAAAAGAGACTCTGCAGATGCATGAGCACTGCGCAATAAGGGTTTTTCACTGGAAGGAAATTGCTTGCTAGTGAGTAGGAGTTCTTGAACGCCTAGGATGGCATTCATTGGCGTACGAATCTCATGGCTCATCGTAGCTAGAAATGCTGACTTTGCAGCATTGGCTTTTTCTGCACTCTCCTTAGATGAAATCAGCTTTGCAGTTTCTTGCTCTTGAAGGGATTGCGCACGCTGGAGTCGCCAAATGATGAGAGTGCCACTGAGTAGCAGGGCCAAAGTAATAGCCCAAGGAAACGCAGTCTCCCAAGGAGAGGCTCCCGTTTCTTCTGCACTGAGGACATTGAGGTCTAGAGAAAATAGCTGGCGCGATTCGATGGGATCAAGGGAGTTTAAAAATCCTCCTAAGATCTTATGTAATGGCGCATCTCGATGTCCAATCAGCCAACGAT